>CAZHLB010001224.1:0-1816 GCA_964533005.1 uncultured Saprospiraceae bacterium | reverse complement strand
ACTGCCTGCAAGCGCCGGTTGCAAACCGGCGTCAGCGAAGGTGTTTCTTTAATTGTCATTCTGTGGGTAATGGACAGGGCTTCAAACCCTGCCGGCGTTTTCGCTCGCTCCATTGAAGCGGTCGTCTTTGAAATCATCAATTTCCCGCCGCTCCCGTTTCGTCGGTCTGCCCGTCCCCCGTTCCCGAATCTCCGTGCCTGATTTGCCAACGAACCAGGAATTGAACTTGTTCAACTCCTCCGCCGGGGTCAGGTTTTCGTAGCATTCCACCGCCAGCGGCGCTCCTACTCGCTTGTCAATCAGCTTTTTGACTAAAAACTGGAGGTTGAAGCCTTCCTTTTTCACGAAGACCATTTGCCCCACGTCCACCAGGTCGGCGGGCTTGACGACGTGGTCGCCGATTTTCACCTTCCCTGCTTTGATGGCGTCCACCGCAATCGTTCTGGATTTGAAAATGCGGACGCTCCAGAGCCATTTGTCTATTCGTACTTTACTCATCTTCGTCTCCTGTAAGTGAGCCAATGGTTATCAAAGCAAAATAGCCGCCAACCGTCAGGCTGGAAAAAATCCAGTAGCCCGTAGAAATAGGCGGCGTTTCAAAAAGCTGCGTGTTTTCGGCGTTGGCTTCCACCTGAAAAACCCGCTTCTCGTCCACCTTTTCTTTGTAAGCGTAATTGCTGCAAACGAGGTGAAACTCATGCTCCCCGGCGGGGATTTGGTTCACTGTGATTTTCTTGACGTATTTCCTTTCCACCAGCAACTTGTCGTCCACAGTCAGATACGTCCTTGAAATTGGTCTGGAAGGTTGGATGGTCAAGCTGCCGGTGTTCGAGGCGCTGTCCGAAAAATTGATGATGAGGTGCTTCGAGCAGGAAGCCAAAAGCAGCGAAGCGAGAAAGAGTGAAAGCAATTTTTTCATGACTGAAAATTTAGGTGAAACGAATGCTGAACCAACCTGCTCCTCCTTGCCCAAATTGCAACGCCCTCACTTTTTACTTTGACCTTTTTACTTTTTACTTAACCCGGGATAAGCCAAATCCATTTTTTCCATCGCCTCGCAAACGGTTTTGGCAATCACGTAATCCCGCCACCACCGCTCGTCCACCGGCACTATCGTCCACGGCAGTTTGCTTTTTTCAAAAACGTACTCGTAACACCGCTGGTAATCCTGCCAAAACTCCCGCTCTTTCCAGTCGCCGTCGTTGTGTTTCCAATGTTTTTCAGGCTCGTCGAGGCGCTCTTGCAGTTGCATTTTTTGCTCCGCCTCGGAAATGTGCAGGTAAAATTTGAGGATAGTCGTGTTGTTGTCGAAGGCGAGCAATTCCTCGAAAACATTGATGGCGTTCATCCGCCGCTCGACCCGCTCCTCGTCGATCCACTTGTGAACCCGCTGGATGAGGATGTCTTCGTAGTGCGAACGGTTGAAAATTTTGATGTCGCCCTTCGCCGGGACTTGCTTGTGAACCCGCCACAAAAAGTCGTGCGCAAACTCCTCCTCCGACGGTTTTTTGAAGCTGAAAACGCTCAGGTTGAAGGGGGTGCAGTCTTTGAAAACCTTTTTAACAGCGCCGTCTTTGCCGCTGCCGTCCATGCCTTGCAGAATGATGAGCAACGAGTGTTTTCGCTGCGCCCGGAGGATTTCGTTGAGGTCGCCGATGCGCTCGGCGAAGTCGTCGGTGCGCTTTTCGATTTCTTTTTTGGAGACGCCTTCCGGCGGGAGGGTGGAGATGGAAGAGAGGTTTATCATGTGAAATGAGTTTTCCCGCAAAGGGCGCAAAGGAGCTAAGGACGCAAAGTCTGACTTAGCGTCCTTAGC
>CAZHLB010001223.1:0-1816 GCA_964533005.1 uncultured Saprospiraceae bacterium | reverse complement strand
GCCGGAATTCGTAGTTCGTGCAAGGCTTCAAGTCATTGAAAATCAGTGGACTAACAGCGCTGTCAATCTGCGTCCAAACCGTGTCGCCCAAGATTCGCCACTGAAAAACAGTGCTCAAAGTCGAGTCGGTGGAAGACCAAACAACGGTGGCGGCGGTGTCAATCAAATTTTCCACCCGCACCCCGAACGGCTTCGGGCAGGGCCCACAGCCTTGCAGCAGCAACTGCAAACTGTTGAAAGCATTGACCCTGCCGCCCGTTTTGGTGAAACCAACCAAATCAGGTACCACGTCCGCCCCGTTGAAAATAGCATCTCGCACCAGCAAAGCCGTGCCTGCCGGGTCGGCGAGCGCCTGCCCGTGCAAGGTTCCGCAAGGGGCGGAATAAAGCAACCCGATGATGCCAGCCGTGAGGGGCGAGGCGAAAGAAGTGCCGCTCGTGGTGGTCGTGCCGTTGTTGCTGATGGTAAAAATGTCCTCACCCGGTGCGCCCACGTCCACGTGGGTGACGCCGAAGGCTGAGAAAGTGCGTACGTCATTGTGGTCAGTCGCCGTGACGGAAAGCAGAAATTCGCTGGGGCAAGCCGTCGGCAAGTCGCCGACTTCGTCAATGTTCACGTTGTTGTTTGCCGTCGAACCGCAACTCAGGATGCCCACCGCTCCGAGCGAATCATAAAATGCGCACCAGAGCGGCGCATCGGCTGGCTGCCCGAAGTCAGTGCCCCAGGAGGAATTGGTCGCAACGATGAAAGCACCCTGAGCGCCGCCAGTTTCGTTGTATCGTTTCCGCATAACATAAGGATAGGTGTAAGCTTCCAGCACATTCGCCTCGACAGTGTTGCCGACCACGACGTGCATGATTTTTACGTCCCAGTTGATGCCAGTGACCAGCAAGCCGTTATTGCCTTTCGCTCCAACCATGCCAGAAACGTTGGTGCCATGCCCGCTCGATGGGATGTTGTCGTTGTCGGAAGAGATGTTCCAGCCGTCGTAGTCGTCCACGTAGCCGTTGCCGTCGTCGTCCACAAGGTTGTCTGCGATTTCCGCCGAGTTGACCCAGAGGTTGCCTTGCAAGTCGGGTTGGTTGCGATTGGCGCCTTCAATTACGGCGACTACGATGTCAACGCTGTCGCCTGCAGTTTTTCCGCCGGTGGTGATGTCCCAGGCGAGGTCGGCGTCCACGTCGGCATCTGGCGTGCCGCCAGTCTGACCGGTGTTCACCCATTGCCATTGCTGCCCAAAATTGGGGTCGTTGGGCACGGTTTCCCGAAGCTCGATGAGGTGGTTGAATTGCGCCACCTGCACTTCCGGCTGGCGGCGGATTTCGGCGAGGAATTGATTTTCGTCAATTGCTTGAAAATCAAAGTGTAACAGCCAGATACGGAAGGGTTTGGACACCTCCTCAACCACTTCCAACCGGGTCGGGACGCCCCGCCAGGATTGCATTTTCGCAATCAAATTGTAGGGGTCACTGCCGGGCTGCATTTGAACGAGGAGGTCGCCGGGCACGTGCTTTTGAGCGTTGGCTGCGGCGAGAAATGAGAGGATGAAACAGGCGAGCGTGATGAGCTTTTTCATACAGGTATCATGCTGAAACGGCGTTGGAAAGGCGAGGAAAAACGGCTTTGCCAACTCCATTTTGAGTGTGGGCGACAAAGGTAGCAGGCAGGAGAATGGATTGGAAAAGCCTTTTATGAAAAGAGTAGGAATTGCGAACCGGAGACAAAATCAAAGACTGATCATCCGTTTGGTCATAGCTTGACTTACACTACCCTACAACAAAAATTTGAATCTCATAAAGTGTTGAGAGCCAAGACA
>CAZHLB010001222.1:0-1819 GCA_964533005.1 uncultured Saprospiraceae bacterium | reverse complement strand
AGCGCCTCCACTGGCTTGTGCAGGCTCTCGAAATGGAAATCTTTGACCACACCGACGACTCGTTTTTCGTCCTCGCCTTTGCCGAAGCGTTTGCCGAGCGCATTTTCCGGCGTCTGCCAGCCGAATGTGCGCACCGCCGCTTCGTTCACCAAGATGGCTTTGGCGGTGTCGGTGGGGATTTCTTTCGAGAAAAACCTGCCAGCCGCCAGCGTCATGCCGTAGGTGTCGAGGTAGTCGGGGTCAACACTGATGTTGTAGGCGCTGGTGGAAATTTCCTTGCCGGAGAGGTCTTCGGTGGTCGTCCAGCCGTTGCCCAAGCCGCCGGTGACGTTGCCCCGGTGTTTGCTGACGTTTTTGATGCCGGGATAGCTCAACAACTCGTTGCGCACCGCTGCGTATTTGTCAATCACCACTTGCGCCCCTTGAAAATTGACCGCCACCACTGCCTCGCCCTGGTAGCCCAAGCCTTTGGATTGGATGAATTTCATCTGCTGCCGGATGACCAAAATGCCCGCAATCAGCGCCACAGTCGAGGCGAATTGAAAGACGACCAAGCCCCGGCGCATCCCAGCGCCACCCCCCGACCCCCTAAAGGGGGAGTTGAAAAAGCTGCCTTTCAGCGTCGCCGCAGGTTTGAAAGCGGACAGGACGAAAGCCGGATACAGCCCTGCCAAAACGCCGAGCAGCAGCGCAAACCCACTGAGCAACAGCAAGTTTTGCCAGGAAAAATCGAGAGAATACGGCTGCCCCGTCAGCGTCGAAAAGGCGGGCAGGAACAACTGGAAAAGCGCCACGCCCAACACCGTCGCCAGCACCGTGACGGTGATGGAATCGGTCAAAAACTGCCGCACCAATTCGCCCCGGCTCGCCCCGACGACTTTTCGGACGCCGGTCTCTTTGGCTCTTTTCAATGCCCCGGCGGTCGCTAAGTTCATGTAATTGATGCAAGCCAGCAGCAGCACAATCAGCCCGACCGCCGAAAAAATCCAGACCCTCGCCATGCTGCCATTGGACGGCACGTCGTAGCGCAGGTGCGAGTGCAGGTGGATGCTGCGCATGGGCTGGAGGTGGTATTCGTAGCGCATTTTGTTTTCTTCCCAACCTTTTTTGGCGTGTTTTTCCACTACCTGGTTCACGTGGCGTTCGGCAGTTTTCCACTCCACCGGATTGCGCAGCCGGATGAAAGTGTTCATCCAGCCGCCCAGCCACTCGTCGTCCACCTTGAAACCGCCCCATTGCGTCTCGGCGACGTGGTGCAAATAACTGATGGGCACGAGGGCGGTGAATTGAATTTGCGAATTTACCGGCGGGTCGGCAGCCACGGCGCTGACCATCATTTTGTCCTCGGCAAACTGGATGATTTGCCCGATGGGGTCTGCTTCGCCGAAGTATTTCCGGGCAATGCTCTCGCTCAACACGATTTTATCCCTGCCGGAAAGCGCATCCGCCGGGTTGCCTTTCACGATGGGGAAATTGAAGAATTGCAAAAAATTGGAGTCCACCATCAGGATTTCATTCTCGAAAAAGCGCCGGTCGCCAAAACTCAATCGGTCGGAGCTATCGTAAAAGCGGCAGGCGGCTTCTATTTCAGGCAATTCCTTCGGCAACTGAGCGCCCAAAGCAGGCGCCGACGGCGCTTGGGAAAAAGACTCGCTTTCGCTGGTGAACGTGTTGGTCACCCGGAAAATGCGCTCGGCGTCGGGATGGAACTTGTCGTAGCTCAATTCCCGCTGCACCCAGACGCCGATGAACAGGCAAACGGCAATGCCGGTGGCAAGCCCGGCGACGTTGAGCGTGGTGGTGAGGAGGTTTTTGCGGA
>CAZHLB010001221.1:0-1823 GCA_964533005.1 uncultured Saprospiraceae bacterium | reverse complement strand
CTAACCCCAAAAAACCACGACCCCGTCCGCCGCTTCCACCCCTGGATTTTTTCAGGCGCTATTCAAAAAATCAAAGGCGACCCTGCCGACGGCGACATGGTTGAAGTTTTCAGCCACGACGACGAGTTCTTGGCAACCGGGCATTTCCAGCAAGGCGCCAGCATCGCCGTGCGCATTTTTGCTTTTGAAAAAATCAGCGACCCGGGTGCGTTTTGGCTGAAAAAAATCGCTGCCGCAAAATCCTATCGGCAGGCGCTCGGCTTGCCAAATCCAACCGAAACCAATTGCTACCGCCTCATCCATGCCGAAGGCGACGGCTTGCCAAGTCTCATCATTGACGTTTACGGAAAAACGGCGGTCATGCAATGCCACTCCATCGGAATGCACCGGGACAAGACGCTGATTGTGAATGCGTTGGTTGAAGTTTTTGGTGAAAACCTGGAAGCCGTTTTTGACAAAAGCAAAGAAACCTTGCCCGGTAAATATGCCGCAACTATCCAAAACGGCTGCCTTTTTGGCACTTCCTCGCCGCAGGTGGTTCATGAAAACGGACACGCTTTTTTCGTGGATTGGGAGGCAGGTCAAAAAACCGGCTTCTTCCTCGACCAGCGGGATAACCGGCAGTTGCTAACTAAATATGTGTCAGGCAAGTCGGTGTTGAATGGTTTTTGCTACTCCGGCGGCTTTTCGATTTATGCCCTCAACGCTGGCGCAAGGCTGGTGCATTCGGTGGACGCTTCGCAAAAAGCCATTGATTGGACAGAAAGGAATGTGAAACTGGCAGTTGAAAAACGGCAGTTGGTGGTCGCCAGCGGTCAACTCGAAGGAGACCACGAAGTCAGCAGCGAACTGGGCGAGCATGAATCTTTTGCCGCCGACGTGTTGAAATTTTTGAAAGAATGCCCTGCCTACGAAGTGATGGTGATTGACCCGCCCGCCTTTGCGAAAAGCCTCGAAAAGCGCCACAATGCCGTGCAAGGTTACAAGCGCCTGAATATTGCTGCACTGCAAAAGGTAGCGCCGGGCGGAGTGCTTTTTACTTTTTCCTGTTCGCAAGTGATTGACCGTGAGCTGTTTTACAATACGGTCGTTGCGGCAGCCATCGAAGCGGGGAGGCAGGTGAAGGTGATGCATCACCTTTCGCAGCCTGCTGACCACCCGGTGAGTTTGTTTCACCCGGAAGGGGCTTATTTGAAGGGGCTTTGCTTGTTTGTCGAATGAAAATTCGAGGCGGCTGGCGAATTGCAAAAGATGAATTTGCGAGCGGGCAGTAAACTTCCGATGGGTTCAAACTTTTCCGAAAGGTTGGCGCATCATCAAATTGATTCAACATGAAAAATAAAATCCTCAGTTGGCAACCCTTCCATCCAGACCTCGCCGCCCTGCTGCTTCGGCTCATTTACGGCGGGCTTTTCGTGCAATATGGTTTGCGAAAAATCCTCGCTTTCGACCAAATGCTTACCATGTCCCAACCCATCATTGGCTTGGATGGGAAGACCGCTTTGATACTGGTGACTATTGCCGAGTTTGGTTGCGGGTTGCTCGTCGCCATTGGCTTTCTGACCCGGCTCTCGGTGATTCCGATTTTCTTCACCATGACGGTGGCATTTTTTGTCGCTCATGCCGCCGACCCGTTCGATGTGAAGGCATTGGCGTTTGTGTTTTGGCTGTTGTCCATCGTGGTGTTTGTCTTGGGAAGTGGCAGGTATTCGGTGGATAGGTTGCTTTTTAAGCGAGCGGGGTAAAGATGTCATCTGGAAAACCCTCCTTTTTGAGAGAAAAAAAATTGGGATGTTTCACGGCAGCAAAAAAGTAGTTGACAC
>CAZHLB010001220.1:0-1824 GCA_964533005.1 uncultured Saprospiraceae bacterium | reverse complement strand
GTAGTTGGGAGGGAACAGATTCTCTGCGAGAATGACAAAAGCGACGCAGTCAGACGTGGGAAACGACCTGGCTAAACCAACTGAAAACCAAAAGCATACGGGTCATCTTCATCGTCAATAATGATATGATTAAACCCGGTTATTTTCGCCCAACCTTGAATGCTCGGAATTATTCCAGCCCGCCCGCCAACCTCCGCTACCGCTTCAACTTTGCCAATAAATTGACTGCCAATAATGCTTTCGTGAATGAATTCATCGCCCACTTTTAGCTTCCCTTTTGCCGCCCATTGCGCCATGCGAGCCGAAGTGCCGGTACCGCATGGCGAACGGTCAATCGCTTTTTCACCATAAAAAACAGCGTTGCGGGCGTGGGCTTCCGGCGATATAGTTTTTCCAGTCCATAAAATATGGCTCAAGCCACGTATGCGGGCATCGAGCGGATGCACGAACTCATATTTTTCATTTAACCGCTTGCGCAATATGGGACTCCAGCTAATTAAATCACCGGGGCGATAATCATCCAACCCAGTGAAATTTTTCTGCGGGTCAACGATGGCGTAAAAATTCCCGCCGTAGGCTACGTCCACGACCAATTCGCCCAAGTCGGGGCATTCAACGGTCAATTCGGAGCTATGCAAAAACGAGGCGACATTGGTCAGGCGCACCCATTTCACCTTTCCATTTTCCTGAAAATATTCCACCAGCACCAGCCCGGCGGGCGTTTCCAGCCGCAGTTTTCCAGGTTGCTTCGGAATGACAATGCCATGCTCGATGGCAATGGTCACCGTGCCAATCGTGCCGTGCCCGCACATCGGCAGGCAGCCGCTGGTCTCGATGAACAGCACGGCGACGTCGTTTGCCTCGTCCGCTGGCGGGTACAAAATGCTGCCCGACATCATGTCGTGACCCCTCGGCTCGAACATCAAGCCGGTGCGTATCCAGTCGAATTTTTCCAGAAAATGCAGGCGCTTTTCGGCGATGGTCTTGCCTTCGAGGGCTGGCGCTCCACCTGCGACGAGGCGCACCGGGTTGCCGCAGGTGTGGGCGTCAATGCAGAAGAAATCCTTTTTCATATTCAGTTGAACTAAGATAACCGGGATAGCGAAGGATGATTGGGATTTGGACGATATGCCCAAATCTTAATCATCCTTCGCTATCCCGATTATCCTAATTCAAAAATTTAAGGGTGCAATTTGGTGGTTCATCCCTCTTTTCTTGTAATAATGATAAGTATTTGGAAAATCATTTTTCCCGGCGGATGCCAGGCATATTCAAGGCTGGCTTCTCTGCTTGCCCAACCATTCTGCTGACTTTCATTAATCGAGTTTTCCCAAAGAACCGGGCAGTTTTCGCCAACTCTCCACGCTTTTCACTGGCAGCAATTCCCGGTTAAACAAGGCTGAATTTTTCACGTGGTCTGTCATGCACGGAGGCGGTTCGCTTTGGTGCAAGGGCAGGCGATTAAACCCTTTTGCCATGAAAAGATGGTTCGTTCTATTCCTGTTTTTGTTGCCATTCAGTTTCGGCTTCCACGATTCAAACCACTTCAAACAACTGCCAACCACCTCAAACGAAGCCTGCACCTGCCCCGGTGTCTCGAATATTCAGATTACCGAGCAAGGGACAAACTACATTTCCTTTTCCTGGACTGGAGCCTTTGGCGCTACGCAGTATAAGTTGTGGTACTACCGGGTGGATGACGAGTACACCAGTTCGAGCTACTTCACCAGCAACACCTACTACACTTACAGCAGCTTGCCGGAGGGGAGGTACACCTTTTATTTTCAGAGTATTTGCGGGTCAGAGCCGAGCGGATTTATTGGT
>CAZHLB010001219.1:1123-1831 GCA_964533005.1 uncultured Saprospiraceae bacterium | reverse complement strand
CTTTTTTCTGCCGCCGGTGAACAGTTGCAGCAGCAGTTGGCTGTACCATTTTTCAAACTGGAAACCGAGGAACAGGAAGGATTTCGCCTCATTCACCAGCTTTTGCACCGAGAAGGGCAAGCCGTTTTTGCTCAGGGTGAGCTTGAGCAGGCGGAACAGGTCTTCGTAGTCGAGCACGAGGCTTTCGTCGTCCTCCATGTTGCCGCAGAGGTTGAAAATCAAGGTGTCGTCACTGCCGGGTTCGGGCAGTTCGTCGGTGACACCTTCCTCGTAAATTTTCAGGTGACGGAAGTGATGGCTGACGCCAAATTCCTTGCAAAAATCACGCAGCCAGGTGTCGGGATTGAGCGAGAGGATGAGCGGGAAAGGGATTTGCAGGATTTTCAAAAACACGTCCTGCGGCGGCTGGATTTGGCGGTAGATGCGCTTGACCCGGCGGGCAAGGTCGCCTTTGGCTTCGTCGTCTTTGAAAAAAAACAGACCCTCGGCTTCGTAGAAAAAGGTGATTTCGCCGTTCGCCCCGTCGAGCAAAGTCTTGCGGACGTGGCGCTGGACGGGCGTTCCGGCGACGTTGAAAAGTTCGGGACCCGTGAGCAGGATGCATTTGCGTTGGGCGATGTCTTCGAGGAGATTTTCCCAGGTGGAAGTGGCAAGTTCAGGCATGAGATGGTGTTTTTTGTTTCGGGTAAAAGTAAGCAGGAAGGCTTT
>CAZHLB010001219.1:0-1113 GCA_964533005.1 uncultured Saprospiraceae bacterium | reverse complement strand
TTCAAACCAACCCTTCCCGAATCAAATCATGCAAATGCACAATCCCCACATAAGCCTCCCCGTCCACGACCACGACTTGCGTGATGCTATGCCTTCGCATCAATTCCAAAGCTTCGACGGCGAAGGCATCTTTCTCAATCGTTTTCGGCTTCGGCGACATTATTTCAGCGGCTTTTAGCTTTGAAAAATCCTGCCCGTCCAGCCTTTCCAGCATTCGTCGCAGGTCGCCGTCGGTGACGATGCCCGCTATTTTTTCCCGCTCGTCCAAGACCACCGTGCAGCCGAGGCGCTTCGAGGTGATTTCCAAAATAACCGCATGAATGCTGGCATCCTGGCGCACTGTTGGTCGCTCGTTGTGCGGAAAAAGGTCGCTCATGCGCAGGTAAAGTTGCTTACCGAGCGAGCCGCCGGGGTGAAATTTCGCAAAGTCGCCGGGCGTGAAACCTCGCAAGGCAAGCAGGGCGACGGCGAGTGCATCACCCAAAGCCATTTGAGCGGTGGTGCTGGCGGTGGGTGCGAGGTTGTTGGGGTCGGCTTCCATTTCCACCGGGGTCAACAGCACAAAATCGGCTTGCCTGCCGAGCCAGCTTTGGCGGTTTCCGACCATGCCGACCAGCAGGTTGCCCATGTTTTTGACCAATGGAACGAGGACTTTGATTTCGGGCGAGTTGCCGCTTTTGCTCAGGCAAAGCACAACGTCGCCGGGCTGAATCATGCCGAGGTCGCCGTGAATGGCGTCTGCGGCATGCATGAACAAGGCGGGCGTGCCGGTGGAATTGAGCGTGGCGGCGATTTTCTGCGCAACGATGGCGCTCTTGCCGATGCCAGTGACGACGACCCTGCCCGGCGAAAGATGGATGGCTTCGACGACTTGGCAAAATTCAGTGCCGATGCTTGCTCGCAGATTTTGCAGCGCCTCGATTTCCAGGTCGAGGGTGCGTAAAGCAGACTTTTTTATTGGAGATTCCATGCCCGGCAAAGAAATGCCAAAGGAGAGAATTGGCTTGAAACTGTTTGCATGTACGTTTGAGATGGGCGTCTATTAACCCCTTCCACTTTGATTAAATGATTGAAGATTAAATGATTACATGATTGTTGGTGGAATAGAAGATG
>CAZHLB010001218.1:0-1834 GCA_964533005.1 uncultured Saprospiraceae bacterium | reverse complement strand
GCCGAACTCCAGTTCGGCGGGTGAGTCCGCCGAACTGGAGTTCGGCGGCACTGCCAAAATCGAAGCCGCCATTTTTTTGGAAAAAGGCAAGCTCTTCTTCTTCGACACCCTGGCATTGACCGGCGACGTGAAAATCTCAAAAGCTTACCTCCGAAACTACCTCGGCATCAAACCCGGCGAGCCGTACAGCCGCCGTAAAGTGCTGAAAATCAGGGACAGACTGCGGGAACTGCCCTTTTTACAAGAAAAGTCAAATGCCACCATCACCTTCCAAAACGACCGGGCAACAGTCGGACTGAACCTTGCAAAAAAGAAAGCCAGCCGCTTCGATTTCCTGTTAGGCGTCCTGCCCGACAATCGCCGCACCGGCAACAAAGTCTTGCTCACCGGCACTTTCAATGCGGAAATGCAAAACCAATTTGGCTTGGGCGAGCGCATTTTCGCCGCCTTCGAGCGGCTGCGTCCGCAGACGCAAAAGCTGGAATTGGCTTTCGCCTATCCCTACCTGCTCGATTTGCCTTTTGGCGTAGAAGCCAAGTTCAACCAGTTCAAACGGGACAGCACGTACTCCGACGTGGCGGGCGAGTTTGGCGTCCAATACCTGTTTGAAGGTGGCAATTATTTGAAAGCATTTTGGAACGTCACCGCTTCCAATTTGCTCGAAATTGACACAAATGCCATCCGCCAGGGCAGGTTTCCCGACCAGCTCGATGTGAAAAATACTGCCTTCGGTTTGGAAGGAAACTGGCAGCGCCTCGACTACCGCTTCAACCCCCGCCGGGGCTGGAATCTGCTGCTGCGAGCGAGCGCGGGCGTTCGGAAAATCCAGCAAAACCAGGCGATTCTGAATGTGGCGGAGAATTTCTACGACACTTTGCAGGCTCGGTCTTTTCGTTTCCAGGTAGGCGCAACGGTCGAAAAATACCTGCCGCTCATGCAGCGCAGCGCCTTGAAAACTGCCATCCGCAGCGGGGCGATTTTTTCAGAAAAGCCTGTCTATCAGAATGAACAGTACCGCCTCGGAGGCAACCGCCTGTTGCGAGGCTTCGACGAGGAAAGCGTTTTTGCCACATTGTTCAGTGTTTTTACTGCGGAGTACCGCTTGCTGGTGGGGCAGAATTCATACTTCTACCTGTTCAGCGACTATGGTTACGTGGAAGACCGGCGCTTTGGAAAAACTGCTCGTTTTGACCGGCTGCTGGGTTTTGGCGCAGGCATTACTTTCGAGACTTCGGCAGGCGTTTTTGGCATCAGCGTGGCGACGGGCGGGAAGGCTGGGGAGGCGGTAAGTTTGCGGAATCCGAAGATTCATTTTGGGTATGTGAGTTATTTTTGAAGGAAGACTTGGCAAAGCCGACAATCAATTGAGTGCCTGATGGTTGAATTGAAAAGCCAAGACTATCAACTTACCTTTGCTAAAAATCAAATCATGCAACGCAACGATATAGCTCCTTTGCTCCATGACTTCAAGATTGGTGCTCAAAAGCTCTACGGCGAGCGACTGAAATCCATCATTCTCTTTGGCAGTTTTGCTCGGGGCGAAGCCAGGGCTGATTCTGATGTGGACATTCTTTTGGTGCTGGAAGACGCTGATGTTGATTTTTACCAGGAAGTGAAACGGCTCTCTGATTTAGTGTTTGAGGTAATGATGGAATACCAGCGTGTTATTTCCGCTTTCCCGATTTCTGAAAAAGACTTGGAGAAGAAAGTCCGTAATCCCTTTTATATCAACATTAAAAAAGACGGAGTAGCGATATGAATCCTGAATTGAGCAAAATGATAAATCGCTCCCATGAAGCATTGGATGACGCAACCTTGTTGCTAAATAACCATA
>CAZHLB010001217.1:0-1835 GCA_964533005.1 uncultured Saprospiraceae bacterium | reverse complement strand
AAAACATCTTACAAATTCACAATGTATTAAACCCCGCCGCTACAATCATAAACTTGCCTATCGGATGATTCAAAGCCCTGTCTATATTTGAACTTCCTTCTCTACTGCTCTCAACTTTCACCAAGTTCCAAGTGACAAACACACACAACCTGCTACGCTGGTCACCGGTGATTTTTCCTATTTGACCATTTTTAGCAGGCTCGCTTCGTTTCATTCAATTGAAAAAAGCGAGGAAAACCAACCCTTTTCGTGATGCTTAAGCCCTCTCCTTCCACACTTTCCGTCCTCGTAACTTACCACAACGAGGGTCCTCTTTTGACGGAATGCTTACAAACACTTCGAGCAGGCGACCATCAACCGGATGAGTTGCTCATCTACGACGATGCTTCTTCCGTTCCGCCGCAGCCTTTCATCCCGCCCGGATTTTCTTGCATAAAAATCATCCAGGGCGAGGTCAACCGGGGACCCGGCTTCGGGCGCAACGTTTTGCTGCAAAATACCACCTGCGAATACGTTCATTTTCACGATGCGGACGATTGGTTTCATCCCCATTGGTGCGCTGCCATGCGGCAAAGGCTGGCACAACATCCCGACCTGGTTGTTTGCGGCATAAAAAAAGTGGTTGGCGGATTGGCAGTGTGCGAAGACTTGATGGAAATAAATACCCTGATTGAACGCGCCGGCGACGTAATAAAAATGGGCTTGGGCGGCTCCATCCTGACATCCTCGACGGTCTTTCGGCGAGAATTAGGCTTGCAGATTGGTGGCTACCTGGAGCGGGAAAAACTTCGCCAATCGGAGGATTTTCATTTTCACCTCCTGCTGGCTTCGAGGTGTAAAAGCGTTGCCTTGATTAAATCTCCGCTCATCATCCGGCAAGAGCGCAAAACCAGTCATAGCACTGAAAACAGTGGGCGGGAAATCTGGCGGTCTGCGCTAAAAGGGCTGAATTTGCTGGAAAATGAATTGCTACCTGCGTACCAAGAACCTCTGAGTGAAGCTTATGCAAGGGTAGGAACAAAGCTTTTTTATCGCCACTGCCGGGAGGAGGCTCGCAGGGCATTTCGCAGGGCGAAAGAATTGGGCGTCCGGGAATTTCAAGGCAGGAAAGAATGCTTCGGAAAAATTGCCCGGGTCTTTGGGCAGGAGGTTGCCGAGTGGATGAGCCTGGGGTTGCAGACTGCAAAAAAAGGTTTCAGTTGATTGGTGATTGGTGACTGGGACATCCCAATCACCAATCACCAATCACCAATTACTTCGAAAACATTATTTCCGCCCATTTACCCTGCTCCAGCCCAAATTTCTCCAGCATTTCCAAAGGAATTTCCGCCACTCTTTCCTTCAAAAAGGCATTGGTCGAGTACCACAATTTGGCTTGCTTGTCCTGGCTGCCGGTTAGCACGAACCTGCCGTCGGGCGAGAAGGCTACGCTTGCCACTTGGTCGCCGTGCCGTTGAAAAGTCGTGATTTCCTTGCCGTCAAGCGTAAACAGGGTGGTGTTTCGGTCGTAATTGCCGGTCAGCACTTGCTTGCCGTCGGGCGAAAAAGCGACCGACATCACGGCGAAAGTATGCCCCCGATAGGTCGTGAGGACTTTGCCATCCAGCGACCAGCGTTTGGCAGTGCCGTCCCAATTGCCGGTCAGCACTTGCTTGCCGTCGGGCGATAAAACGATGGAAGTCGTCACTGCTGCATGCCCGGCAAGCTGTCCCAGTTCCTTGCCTTCCAGCGACAAACGTTTGATGGGCTGCTTCCAATCCGCAGCGAAAAAGCTCTTGCTATCCGGCAAAAACGCAAGCGCCGTAACCGTGCCGGAATGCGGCGGAAAAGTTATT
>CAZHLB010001216.1:0-1837 GCA_964533005.1 uncultured Saprospiraceae bacterium | reverse complement strand
AGGTGTTGTCCACGAAAAGCCAGCCGGGTTGGTTGGTCAAAATCACCAAATCCTTTTTCCAGCGAACGAGCCAGCGGTCTTCGCCGAGGCTGAAATTCAGGCGATATTTCACGCCTTCTTTGGTGCGGCGGAAAATCAGGTGAGGCGTCAGTTCTTGTTCGGGATAGTTGACGATGACGTCGTGGAGCAGCACTTTTTTCTCCGCCATGAACGTGAGCGGCAGGCGGTTTTCGAGCATTTTTTTCAAAAAAGCATCCATCTGGCGGTGGACAAAACGCTCGATTTGGCGCTTGACTTCTTCGTGTTCGAACAGGCTTTCGAGGGGCTTGGGTTTGCCTTTCGGCGGGTTGAATTTTGCTTCCAAAGCCTTTTCCGACAGGCTTTCGATGATGGCGAAAAGTTGCGCCAGCAGCGGCGTCAGCTCGATGCCGTGCCCGCCGATGGTGATGGGCGAAGCGGTTTGCAGGATGTGCGTGAATTTGCCGTCGCTATCTTGCTGCACCACGAAAGCGCCAGGCAAATACCACCCGCCAGGCAGGTAGCGGCGGATGTCGAAGACAACGACTGGGGATGCGGAGTGGCTATTTTTCAAGGATTTTTCGGCGAAGGTAGGCAGCCGTTCGAGGGCTCAAAGGTGACACCTGGAAATCGGCTGTTTTGAGAGAGAAAAATTTTATTTTTCTCTCTCAAAACAGCCGATTTCCAGGTGTCACCTTTAGGCTCTGATTACTTCGCCGGCTGCGGCTCGGCATAAATGAAATCATCCATCACTGCCACGTCCACGCTACCGCCGTCGTTTGCGCCCAGCGGTGCATTTCCATATTCAATTCTGACCCGGTGAACGATGGGCTTGTCGAACAACACGCCAAGGAAAACATGCCCCTCATTCAAGACCGGCGTGGCGTAAGTTCCCAGCGATTTGTCATCAATGTCGAAGTACTCGAAAGCCGTGTTTTCCTGCCTGTCCACGTCGAGGTAAATGGCTCCGAAACCTTGCACGACCGCCGGTTCCGACGAGCCGGGCACGACAAAAGTCAAGTCCACGATATTGCTGCCGATGGGGGAAAAGACGCGTTGGGCGCTGAAAGCCGGGAAAATCTGCTCGTAAGTCGCGTTGATGTTTCCGAAGGAAGGCGCAGCGCCGGAGGGGTTGGCGTCATCGGCGCTCACCTGCACGCCGTCGCCGGGAGTGCTGAAAATTGCGCCGCGAGCGCGGAAAAAATCCTCCGGCAAAAAATAGGGCGCAGCCAGGCTGTCGGGTACGCCGTCCCAATTGATTTCCCGCCTGCCGGTGGTTTGCGAGCCAGCCGTTCCCGCGTTGTTGGCGCCGCCAATCAAGGTGCGGTACTCGTCGAGGGTAGCCGTGATGTCGCCGGAGGCGGTGAGGATTTCGGGCTTGTCCTCGTCATCATTACAGGCGACGAAAAAAAGGGGCAACATGCCCAGGAGCAGGAGATTGAAATGATACTTTTTCATGTTGAAAAATTTGATTTACAGCAGTTTGGTTGAGTTGTTTGAGCTGTCAGTTTTCCTCTGCGCAAAACGGAATGGCTGTCACGAGGAAGGTTTTTTGTGTTTCCAGCGGAATTTTGAATTTAGAAAAGCCAGTGTCGGAAGAAGTCAGGAAAAGCTCAGGATGCGCGCAGGCAGGGAATCAGGAGGAAAGCGAAATCGTATTTTTTCACTTCTCAAGGCGCTGTCAAGAGATAACGCCTTGCCAAAAAATCCACACGGTAAATCAACCTTGGCTCTTGTCGGCTTTGAGAGAAAAGTGTAGCCAAACTCCAGTTTGGCGATGGGCGACACCGCCAAACTGGAGTTTGGCTACACTTTTCTC
>CAZHLB010001215.1:0-1837 GCA_964533005.1 uncultured Saprospiraceae bacterium | reverse complement strand
CAGCGCTTTCACAAAAATCCGCGTCAATCCGCCCAATCCGCGTCATCCGCGTTCCAATCCTCCCAGCGTCCCACAAGAATTGTCAGAGAACTAAAAAATGAAATTTTTTATCTCTCAAAAAGCCCGTTTCCCACCTGTCAGCTTTGAGCCTGAAATTTTTTAAAGCGCCGCAAACTTACTCGTTTTCCGAGCGCCGCTGCCGCAAGCCATTTGCACGAAGTACAAGCCCGGCGACAATTTCCCACGAAAATCAACCGAATGATTGCCGCCCGGCAGCGACGTTTTCGCCAGCGGCGTGGCGACCAATTTGCCGTGCAGGTCAAAAATTTCCAAGCTAACTTCCTCAGTCCCAGGCAGGTAAAACGGGATGGACATAAAATCCCTCACCGGGTTCGGCTGGCAAGGCAGCAGCATCGCCGACGAATGCGCCTCGCCCGGAACTTCCACCGCAGGTGAAATCAAGGCAGTGCTGTCAAAAATGATGTTCTCGTCACCCGGCTGGTAGTCGAGGTATTCCACAAAAAGGAAGAGCATTTCGTCGGTCGTCGCCTCGCCGTAAAAAACGGTTTGCGGCGGGAAATTCGGGTTGTTGGGGTTAGCGGTGGTGTTGTCGTAAGTGAAGCGGGTGTTGAGTTTCGTGCCGTTTTTGATGCGGACGAGTTTTGGCAGAGCGTACATGCCTTGCCAGTGAAAATCCCACTTCGGAATCTTGATAATTTTCAACGTATCCACGCCAGGAGTCGGCGTGTCGAGCCAAGCCTCCATGCTTTTTCCGAGCAGGTGCATGTGCGGCATCACCCGCAGCAGGGTGAAATCAGCGCCGAAATTGAAATTCAGCCGGGTGTTGAAAGTCTTCACCTGGTTGGCGGGGATGGTGAACGGCGGGTTCAGGTTGGTCTCCCAGGGGTCGGCGACGGCGTCGAAAAAGACCTCCCGCATCCCGGCTGCTGGCGAGAGGAAAAAATGAAGTTCCGTGCTGTCCACCTCGCCTGCGTTGCCCTTTGGGTAGTGCATTTCGATGATGACGTCCACACCGGCTTTCAGGCGGATGCCCATGCCCGGCGGGTAGGTGAGCGGATTGCCGCCGGGCGCCCAAGCCCCAAACGGTTCGGCGCCGTCGCAGGCGGAGCCAAAACATTGATACCCAGGCTCCGAATTGGCAGCATCGAGCGAGGCGCATTGCCCGGTTTCATCTTGATAAACCAGCACGTGATGCACGGCGGAGCGGTTGCCGGGCACGACCTCCCAAGCGGTGATGAAGGCGTCCTGGGTCAGCGTGTTTTTGATGGAAAAGCAGCGGTACTCGTCCTCGGTAGTTGCCTGAATCGTGTAGGTGGGGATTTGCAAAACAAGGTCAGGCGTGCCAGGCAAGTCACCGTTTTCAGGAAAATCCGGCAGCGGCGGCACTTGGGAAAGGTTGCCTGATGCCGTTCCCATGGCTATCCATTCGAAAATGGCGGTTTTTTCCTCGTCCGTCAGGATGCGCTCATGGGCGAGGCGATTGTACGAAGGGTCGGGGGGCCAAGGCGGCATGTGCTTGCTTTCGATGGCGGATTTAATGGCGATGGCTACGTTTTTGGCGTCCTCGTAACTGGTCATCGAGAAGGGAGCGATGCCGTCGTTCCGGTGGCAGGAAGCGCATTTTTTGTAAACGATTGGAGCGATATGCTCCGCCCAGGTGTAATCCTGGGCGTTTGACAGGGCGGCTGCGAACAGCAGCATGAATGGTACAAAGGCTTTTTTCATCGAGTGTAATTTTTATTAAAAGGTAGCTGTCGTTTATGCCTCGTCCAAGTTGCCTTTGTCATCTTGAAAAGACCCGTCCCGTCCCAAGCAC
>CAZHLB010001214.1:0-1837 GCA_964533005.1 uncultured Saprospiraceae bacterium | reverse complement strand
AAGTGGAGAACCCGCAAGGCAAAATACTTGAAGACCTGTGCAGAGGCGGACTAAGACGTAGTAGTAATGATAATCACGCCAAAAAGCGTGAAAGGAGCGAAGGACTTAGCCGGATTAGTTTTCCTGACTTCGTCACTCCTATTTTATCAAAAGCATAACTCATTGATTGTCAAATAAAAATCGCTTTTAAAAGCAGCCATTAAGGTGTCTCGCCTTAAATTTGGCGCATGTTTGCGCGGAAAAAACCTAACCGGAGCGGGAGTGTCAGCATACAAATCATTGACAAGTCCAGGGGGAAATATCGGGTGGTGGAAACGGTGGGAACATCCTCCGAACCATCTGAGATAGAATTTTTATGGCGCTCGGCTCATCATAAGATTCCCACACTGGCCGGGCAGGGCAGTTTTGATTTTATGCATGAAACCGACCGTGCGATTGTTCATGCGTTAAACAACGACCCCACGGCAAAAGTGCGAGTAATCGGTCCAGAAAAAATATTGGGCAGCATTTTCAATCGCATTGGGTTTAACAAAATAAAGGACGAACTTTTTAAGCATTTGGTTCTTTCCCGATTGGTGTGTCCGGTAAGTAAATTAGCCACAACAGATTATTTGCACCGCTATGCAGGATTAACCATTGATGTTTCCAAAGTGTATAGGTTTTTGGATAAACTAAATCAGGATTACAAGAATAAAGTCCATCGTATCGCTTACGAGCATACGCGGAAAATATTGAAAAACAAAATTGGCATGGTGTTCTATGACATGACCACGCTATATTTTGAGGTGGACTATGAGGATGCGTTTCGCAAGATGGGATTTTCAAAAGATGGCCGTCCGCAAAATCCACAAATACTATTGGGATTATTGGTGAGCGAAAACGGATACCCCATCGGTTATGAAATTTTTGAAGGGAATACCTTTGAAGGCGACACGCTGATTCCTGTACTGGAACGATTCCAGAAAAAATATGATTTGCCTAAACCAATTATTGTTGCAGACAGCGGACTGCTTTCAAAAAACAATATCCAACACTTGTCTGAAAATGGATATGAATACATTTTGGGCGCCCGTATAAAAAATGAAACAGAGAAAATTAAAAAGCAAATTCTTAAGCTCAAATTGTTGGATGGAAAGTTAAAGCAAATCCGCAAAGAAGATAATGCGCGTCTCATTGTTGGTTTTGCAGATAAACGAGCTCGCAAGGATGCCTTCAACCGTCAAAGAGGGCTGGCGAGGTTAGAGAAAAATCTTAAAGCAGGAAAACTCACCAAAACACACATAGGCAACAAGGGATACAACAAATATCTGAAACTATCAGGAGAAATCACGCTTGCCATTGATTACGAAAAGTTCCGTGCAGATGCTAAATGGGATGGTTTGAAAGGGTATGTAACCAACTGCAAACTGCCCTCTAAAAAAGTAGTGAAAAATTACAATCAACTATGGCAAATTGAAAAAGCGTTCCGCATTTCTAAGAATGATTTGAAGATAAGACCTGTGTTTCACCGCCTGCAACGAAGAATAGAATCACATATCTGCATTGCTTTTTGTGCATACACCCTGTTCAAAGAACTGGAACGCATATTATATCTCCATAAATCCTCAGTCAGTGCATATCGCGCCATTGAATTAACTCAAACCATGTATGCACTTACAATTACTCTCCCTGAATCACACCAACACTACACCGTGGAACTGCCCATGGACACAGAGCAGCAGCAACTCTGCCGATGGGTGCCGACCTGATCTTTTGCTCTGGGTGTCCCATTGACGAAGTCAGGAAAATTCCTTCGAATCAAATAGAGTTTGAAAAAATGTTTGCAACTGAACAGTCC
>CAZHLB010001213.1:0-1838 GCA_964533005.1 uncultured Saprospiraceae bacterium | reverse complement strand
GCAGACGCCAGACTCAAAGGAGGGCTTTAAAAGTGCAACTTGCTGATTTTCAACGGTGCAAACCACGTTTCGTACAGTCCTATGCGAGAATGACAAAAGCGACTCAGAACGGCTCAGTACCATTTATGAAACTGACTTAAAATTGCTTGGCTCGAATCGGATTTTCCACCAACTTGCCGCCCTTGCCCACCAAATTTAAAATCAACATGAAGCCAACTCGTACTCCGCTGTTTGCCATCCTTCGCAAAGCCTTTTTTCTGGCTGAAAAAGCCAACCAAACAGGCATCCCACCAACCGAAATCGCAGCCCAGTCGGAAGAAATTTCCCAGTCTCGCAGGCGATTGATAACCAACCTCGGAAAGGTTGCCATCCTCACCACCATTGCGCCGCCGCTGCTTTTTGCCTGCGGAAAAACTGCCCCTCGCATTGCCATTGTCGGCGGCGGAATTGCTGGTTTGAACGCTTTGCACACTTTAAAAAAAGCAGGCATGGACGCCACGATTTACGAAGCCTCCGGTCGCTCCGGCGGCAGAATTCTAACCTCTCAAAAAGTGATGGGCGAAGGCACCTGGACAGAATTCGGCGGCGAATTCATTGACACCATCCACGAAGACATGCACAATTTGGTCAAAGAATTCGGGCTGGAACTCGTGGACTTGCTCGCCCCTTCGGAGTCGGAATTGACCAGCGCCGCCTTCTTTTTCAACGGTCAACATTATTCGATGGCGCAGGTGGCGGAAGCCTTTCAGCCCTTCGCCGCCCGCTTGAAAGCAGACATTGATTTGCTGCCTGACGACATAAATTACCGCACCGCTACGCCCGAAGTCGTGCGCCTCGACAAGCTTTCTATCACGCAATATTTGGATGAACTTAGCATGAGCGGCTTGGTGAAAAGCCTCCTCGAATCAGCCTACGAAGCCGAATATGGCTTGTCGCCGCAGGTGCAATCGAGCATCAACTTGCTGTTTTTGATTTCGCCGGAAATAAAAGAAGGGCAAATTGAACTGTTCGGCGAGAGCGACGAGCGGTACATGGTCAAAGGCGGCAACCAGCAAATTCCTGATTTGCTTGCCAAAAAATATCCAAATCACATCGAATTGAACCGTTCGCTGCTGCGCATTCGACAGAGCGGGTCGGGTTTCCGCCTTCAGTTTTCAGGCAGGAAGGACGAGGTGAAGGCTGATTTTGTCATCCTGACCTTGCCGTTCACGAAATTGCGGGAAGTTGAAATGGATTTGGAACTGCCCGAAGTCAAACGCCGCTGCATCGAAACCATCGGCTACGGCATGGGCGCAAAAATGATGATGGGCTTGAAAACGCATCATTGGCGCTCGCTCGGCTACACGGGATATGCTGTTTCCGACACCGGCATTGGCGCAGGTTACGATAATTCTTACCTGCAAACGCCTGACAGCCAAGCCGCTGGCTATTCCATCCTGCTCGGCGGTGATGCCGGTCGTGGTCTCGTTGAAAAATCCTCGCAGCAACTTCGGGACACCTACCTGCCGAAAATGGAGCAGATTTTCAAAGGCTTCACCTCGCAGTTCAGCGACAAGTCGGCGGTGATGCATTGGCCCACGCAGCCTTTCACTTTGGGCAGCTACACTTGCTACACCATTGGTCAGTACACGAGCATTGCGGGTGCGGAAGTAGAGCCGATGGGCAATTTGTTTTTTGCAGGGGAGCATTGTGGCGGGTATTTTTCTGGATTTATGAATGGAGCGGCGATGAGTGGACGACAGGCTGCGGAGGCGGTTCTGAAAAGAATAGGCAAGTAATATTCCCGCCGAGTCGTTTTCCCGCAAAGGGCGCTAAGTAGCAAAGGGCGCTAAGTAAGA
>CAZHLB010001212.1:0-1839 GCA_964533005.1 uncultured Saprospiraceae bacterium | reverse complement strand
AATTTACGCAACCACAAATCCCCCTTAATGTTTTCCCCCCCGTTGTTGGGGGCGCCAGGAAAACACGCAGGCTCCACGTGAACCTGCATTTGATGGTTTGTGGAAGAACAGGTTTGAGACAGCCGCCCCTTGAAAATTTTGGAGGTTTAAAACAGCAGGCTTTCGATTCCTGCCACTTCCGTTTTCCGAAAGTTTCAACGAGGCGCATCTAAAAGGCGAGGCATGAATTCTGGTAAGCGTGCTATTTTCGGATTTGAGAATTTTTATTTTAAATCTTTGATTTTCAATTTCTTAGCAGTTGATTTTTTAATAAAAAACCGGGGCTGGCTTACCTCTGCCACCATTTTGAATTATGGCTCAATTTCGATGGTCGAGCTGCCCGTCCGGTTTTTCATAAAATTGAATTTCCTTTGCCCAAAAGCCTTACCCAATTCCATTTGATGAATTCTAAGCAGCAACCGCCGACGCAAGACAGCAAGAAGAACTTCGGGCTGTCGCAGGCGCAATTCGAGGAGTTGTGCCTGCGGCTCGAAACGGGCGACGAGACTTTGGTCGAGGTCGTGTTTAAAAGTCATTTTGAAACCTGCCGCCTGTTTTTGGTTAAAAAAATGGGCGCCTCGCCTGAAGTGGCTTATGACCTGACGAAGGACACTTTGTTGAAATTTCGGAAAAACCTGCTGGCGGGAAAAATCAGGTACGGCAACCTGGCGGCGCTTTTCACGATTGATGCCCGAAACACTTTTTTGCGCTGGCAAGCGGGGCAACACAAAAACCGGACGGTCGAATTTGACGAACAGTTTTACCAAATCGCCGATGAAGACGAGCCGGAACCTTACGATGCCGACTTGCTGAACAAACTGAAAACTGCGCTGAAAAACATCGGTGCGGATTGCTCCGAGTTGCTCAACTGGTATTATTTCCTCGAATTGCCGCTGCGCACCATTGCCGAAAAACGGGTGCGGCGTGGCGACTCGAAATTCATCAACGAAGACTCGGTGAAGACTAAAATCGCCGAGTGCCGGAAAAAATTAAAAAAACTGCTTTAAAAAGGGATGCTTCATCAAACACGCATTTTTTGAAAACACATAGTCACATAGTTCACATAGTTTGCTGAGACTCAAAAAGCTATGTGAACTATGTGACTATGTGTTGAAGAAAGAAAACGTGTTGGTGAAACATCCCTTTAAAAATCATGCGCACCAATAATCCAGATATGGAACTTGAATTTCCCGGAAGCGCAAGGGAGGAACGGCTGCTCGCCCGCGCTTTTCACCAGTTGGAAAGTGAAAAAATGGATGCCCAATTGCGCCAGCACGGCATCCGCCGGGAGACTATGCCGATGCAAGCGGAGCGTGGCGGTCGCTACCGAAATTGGAAGTGGGCGGCTGCGGCTGCGTTGTTGATATTGCTGCTGGCAGCGCTCAATTTTTGGAGTCGAAGCAAGTCGGCGCCAGCAGACCCGCAGCTTTTTGCCGACGTACAATTGAGCACAGTTGCTGCCGATTACGACCCGGCACTGCGTTCGGGCAACGGAAATAGCGACTTGCGAACTGCGAAAAATGCGTTCAGCAGCGCCGATTGGCAAGCTGCCGACCGTGCCTTCGACCTCGCTCTTGCGAAAACGCCCGCCGCCGAAACTGCCGTTTTGGAGCAGATTTATTTTTATAAAGGCTTGATTCACTTGAAATTGGATGATTTTTCGGCGGCTGCCGCCCTGTTTTCAAAATCGTTGGAAACGGGCGCAGGCAATTTTGAAAAAGACGCTCGGTGGCTGCGTGGATTGGCTTTGGTGAAAAGTGGCGACCCGCAGGCTGCACTGCCGGATTTGCAAAAAACGGC
>CAZHLB010001211.1:0-1840 GCA_964533005.1 uncultured Saprospiraceae bacterium | reverse complement strand
TTTTGGGATGTTTCACGGAGGGTAAAAAGTAGTTGACACTTTTTTAGAGTCGAGCCGAAAGCTGACAGGTGGTTTTTGGATGTTGCAGTTGAAAAATTTTCAATTTTTCAACTACAACATCCAAAAACCACCTGTCAGCTTTTTGCCCAACTGTAAACCGGCAAATGAAACATCCCAAAATTTTTCAAAATTTTTCTCAAAAACACCTCTCTCCGAAGGAGTTAGCTGAAAACTACACCATGAAAATGATTGAACAACTCCGCACCCGCTGGCATGAAAAGGCATTGAAGAAAGACCTGCCAGCCAAGATGGCTCGCCATTCGATGAGCTTAGAAGAAGCCGAATCCGTTGGCATCCTGTTCGACGGAACGGAACCGGAAGAGCGGGAAATCGTGCTCGACTACGCTGAAAAACTCAAACGGGAAGGCAAAAAAGTCAAGCTGCTCGCCTTTTTCAACAACAGCCTCGACAGTGGAAATTTCACGTTCTGGCACTTCAACCGCAAGCAACTCGATTGGTCGCTGCGACCCAAAATCAGGGAGGCGGAGGAATTCGCCGGGCAGCGTTTCGACCTCCTGCTCAACCTTTCGCAAAAAGCCATCGCCCCGCTCGAATACATTGCCGCCCGGTCGAAGGCAACCTTCCGGGTGGGCCCCGCCACCGACAAAACCATTTGTTACGACTTGATGATTGACCTTTCGGGGCAGCAATCGAACCTGAAAGCTTTCCTTCAACAAGTCATTTTTTACCTAAAAAAGATGCGTCCGAGTGTGACGGTTTAGAAAGGTTGAGATGGTTTAGTCTCTGCTAAACCATCTCAACCTTTCTCAACCGCTCTCAACCCATTTTTTCATGATTCAACACAAATTCAGAGGCACGGGCACTGCCCTCGTCACTCCCTTCCGCCGGGGCAAGGTGGATTATGAAGCGCTGGAAAAAATCATCGAGCACAACCTCGAAGGCGGCGTGGACTTCCTCGTCTCGCTCGGCACGACCGGCGAAGCGGTGACTTTGACGACCAGAGAATGCAAGGAAGTCCTGCGTTTTACCTTGAAAATCAACAACGGCAGGGTGCCAGTAGTCGCCGGGTTGTTTGGCGACAACGACACTACAAGAGTAACTAGCCGCCTGGCGGACTACGATTTGGAAGGCTTTGCCGCCGTCATGTCGAGCAGCCCGTCGTACACGAAACCATCGCAGGAGGGCATTTTTCAACACTACATGAAAATTGCCAAAGCCTCGCCGCTGCCAGTCATTATTTATAATGTGCCCGGCAGGACTGCCAGCAACGTTGCCGCAGACACGACTTTGCGGCTGGCAAATGCGAGCGAAAAATTCATGGCGGTCAAAGAAGCGTCCTGCGACCTGAACCAAATCACGAAGATTATCAAATACCGCCCCGAAGGCTTCCTCGTCCTTTCCGGCGACGACCCGCAGACGTTGGCAATTATCGCCAGCGGCGGCGACGGCGTCATTTCGGTCATCGCCAATGCCTTGCCAGCGGAATTTTCCGGCATGACAAGGGCGGCTCTCGCAGGGGATTTCGAAACTGCCCGGCGGCTCAATTTGCAACTCTCCGACATCCATCCCTGGCTTTACGTGGACGGCAACCCGGCGGGCATCAAAACCATGCTCGAAATCATGGGCTTTTGCAAAAATGACATGCGCCTGCCGCTCGTCCCGGTGCGGGAAAGCACGCAGCAGAATTTGCGGAAGGAGTTGGAAAAAGCAGGCGTTTTGACCGGAACAGAATTGTCATCTGAAAAAAAATGAAAGCATCGTGGTGCAACGTGGGACGCGAGGAGGATGGGAACGCGGATGACGCGGATTGGGCGGATTT
>CAZHLB010001210.1:0-1844 GCA_964533005.1 uncultured Saprospiraceae bacterium | reverse complement strand
GATGGCTCGTCTGCAAACTGACTTGACTTGTCAATCGGCTTTTTCCGGCAATCCCGTTGTCGTCTATCCTTCACCTGCCTTGCCCTCCATTGACTCGATAACCGTCGCACAGCCCATTGATTGCGACACTTTAACAGGCAGTATTTCTTTGGCGGCGAGCGGCGGTATTTTGGAATACAGCATTACCAACGGCGGCACGTGGCAAACCTCCAATGCTTTCCCAAACTTGCCACTTGGAAATTACCTACTTGCTGTCCGGTTGCAGGCAGACACCACGTGCCTGACCGAATTTTCTGGCAACCCCGTCGGCATTACCGCTCCCGTAGAATGCTGTTTGCTGCCTACTTACACGAATACTTGCCTCAGCGGCGACTTTGCGGATGATTTCGCTTTCGGAGCATTCACCAACCTCAACACGGGCTGCGCTAATCCCGGTGCAAACAACCTATCCAGTTACCTGGGCACTGGCGCTAACGTCCAGTTGAATGAAACCTACCAGGTCATCATCGAAGCTGGCTCGAAGGCGCAATTTTTTGGTGTTTACATTGATTTCAATCAAAATGAAAATTACCTCGATACCGGTGAGTTTTTCGACATCGGGCAGGCGGCATCGAATGGAACGGTAACAGCCAACGTAACTATTCCGTCGTCCGCTTTGCTTGGCACTACAACTTTGCGGGTACGCAGCAGTTTTACCGCTCCCCTCACTGGTTCTGATGGTTGCGCCACCAACTTAGGTTTTGGTGAAATCGAGGACTACAACCTCTATATTTTTTGCCCCAATAACCTGGCAGTCAACGGATTGCCCATTCCGGACGGAACTTACAATGCGGACGTTGAAATCACCTCCTTCGGCAAAGTTGAAAGCAACGCTAACGTGATTTTTCAGGCAGGAACATCGGTCATGTTGCTGGGCGGATTTGAAGTGCAGGCGGGTGGTCTTTTCCAGGTGGTGGTGCAGGGCTGTTTTCCGTAGTTATGCCTTTTTTCATTTCATTTGCCCCCTCAAAAAAGGCTGGGTTAGTTGAGCGGGTGACTGCAAGTTTCCCGCTCAATTTCTTTCCCGCCTGCTCAAACTGACGACCAACCGTGAATTTCATAGACGTGATTTTGACCGCCATCGTGGAAGGCATCACAGAATTCCTCCCTATTTCTTCCACCGGGCACATGATTTTGCTCTCCTACATTTTGGGCAACGGCGAGGATGAATTCACCAAAACCTTCGAGATTTTCATCCAATTGGGAGCTATCCTGGCGATTGTGTTTCTGTACGCCAAGCAGTTGTTTTCAATGACATTCGACAGCTTGTTGCAACTCATGCTCAAGCTTTTTATCGCCTTTTTACCATCCGCCCTGCTGGGTTTTTTGCTTTACAAAATCATCAAAACCTATCTGTTCAACCATTGGGTGGTGGCGACTTCGCTGATAATTGGCGGCATCGTGCTGATTTGGCTCGACAAAAAAATGTACGGCAGGGAAATGCCGCACACCGATTTGACGCACGTCAGCTACAAAATGGCGCTGCTCATTGGCTGTTTTCAGTGTATTTCGATGATACCTGGCGTGTCTCGTGCGGCGGCGACTATCATCGGTGGTATGGTGAATGGGCTGGATAAAAAGAGCGCCGCCGAGTTTTCTTTCCTGCTTGCCATTCCTACGATGGCGGCAGCTTCGGGCTATGATTTGCTGAAATTTGAAGGCACGATATCAACTGGGCAGTGGCAAATGCTGGCAGTTGGTTTTGTGATTGCATTCCTGACGGCAATTGTGGCGGTGAAGCTGTTCGTTGCATTTTTGAACCGGGGTGGTTTCGCTCCGTTTGGCTGGTATCGAATTGCAGTTGG
>CAZHLB010001209.1:0-1855 GCA_964533005.1 uncultured Saprospiraceae bacterium | reverse complement strand
CGAGGAAGAAAAATGAAATTTTTCTTCCTCGAAACAGCCGGTTCCCAGGTGACACCTTTTGGCTCGAATACCATGAAAAATAGAAGCTCCATTCTCGTCCCCACCGACTTTTCCGAGCCTTCGGAAAATGCGTTCCAATATGCCTTGCAATTCGCCAGCGACTGCGGCGCATCCATTAAAGTCGTGCACGTGGTCTATCCGCAAATAGAGGGGCAAGATTTGCCCTTGCTGGTTTCCTCGTCCACCGTGTATTTGGTGGAAGCGGCTGAAGAAGCGATGAAAGCTTTTGTCGAAGCCGGAATCAAACAGGCTCGGGAAACGCTGGGTTTGCAGCACCCGCCTGTTGTGCAATCGCAAGTCGTGGTAGGCATGCCAGCGACGATGATTGCCGAAACCGCCAAACATGACAAAACAGACCTCATCATCATGGGCACGAGAGGCGAGCACGGCGCAACGGATGATTTATTCGGCAGCCAAACAACCGCTACGTTAAGCCGAGTCCATTGCCCTATCCTGGTCGTGCCGGAAGGCGCTATGGCTGGAAAAATAACCACCGTCGCTTACGCCACTGACCTCGACGAAGCCACACCATTTATGATTTGGGAAACAGCCAAATTCCTGGAGCCTGTGCATACCATACTTCGGCTGGTGCATGTGCAGACCAAAACGGAGGAAGTTTCTCCGGTAAAAATGAATGACATCGAGGAGTTTTTTACCGACCATGCGCCCAGCCTTCAGCTTACTTTTCACACTATCAGTGGGAAAAACGTGGTGCAGGAATTAAATGATTTTGCGAAAAACTGGGCGGTGGATTTACTGGTCATGCATTCCGCCCACCGGAATTTTTTGGAACGGCTGTTTCACAAAAGCACGACTCGGGAGGAGGTTTTGCATGGGAAAGTGCCGTTACTGGTTTTGAAAGATTAAGCAACTTACCTGCCTGACAATAATCACTTGAATGCCTGACGCTCGTCAGAAAATCAGTCAAAAAGAACCGTTCAATTGCAAGCAATAAAAACATGAATCATGGGCTTGCTAATTGTTCCTACCGACTTCTCTCCCAACGCCGAAAAAGCCCTCGACCAGGCGCTTTTGTTGGCAAAACAGACCGGCGACCAGGTGGAATTACTTGAAGTATTTAAGCCTGTCAAACCTAAAATTTCCGAAAAGGAAGAAAAGGAAAAACTGAAGCAATTAGTGGTGCAACGCATTGACGCCTTGCAATTAGGGGAAGGCGTCCGATGGCGGGCAAAAGTGCTTTTCGACGGCAATTTTATTCATGCGCTTATTCGCCGATTTAAAAATTGCAAAGCCAAATTGGTCATAATTGGCACACATGGCGCTCATGCCTTGGCGGATAAAATATTCGAGAGCGACACTGCCGGTTTAATTGGCAAAGCGGAAATACCGGTGCTGGCAATTCCGCCAAATTGGTCGCCTGCCTCCATTCAAAAATTATCCGTTTGCCTGATGCCGGAGCAAGTTTCTCACCATGCCAAGCTGATTCAAAAATGGAGCGGCTGGCTGGGCGGCGAAGTGGAAGGACTTTATTTTACCATGATGCCCGGCGCATTGAGTGCGGTGAAAAGTCCTTTTCCATTTCATGAAATCCCGTCGCCAGTCGAGACGCCGTTGTACGAGGATTTGGCAAAATATAGCGCCGGGCGCAAGGGAGAAGCGCTTGCCATGTTTGTCCATAAGCGTTCTTTTTTTCAGAAGATATTCGATTACAGCATCACTAAAAAGGCAGCGGGGCTGGTGGAGGTTCCGCTGCTTGCGTTGCCGGTTAGTAAGGGCGAGTAAAGGTTTATAAGGGTAAAAATCTGCCATTCTCTTTTGATTAAATGATTGCAGA
>CAZHLB010001208.1:0-1855 GCA_964533005.1 uncultured Saprospiraceae bacterium | reverse complement strand
GCTAAAAAAGTGTCAACTACTTTTTTGCTGCCGTGAAACATCCCAAAATTTTTCTCCAAAAAACCATCTCCTGCCGCACCGCCTCGCAGGCAGTTTCCTTCGGAAAGTATTTTGTCGGATGGTGCATTTTTTAAAAAAGAAAGGCAAGGTATGGCTTTACTTTGGCGAACCCATTCACCCGGAAGGGGGGAAAAGGTGAAATTAAAAAGGCAAAAGTCAGCCAGGTCAATGGCTACTTTTGCCTTTTTAATTTTCACTTTTACTTGAACAGCAACCCGGTCGCCTTTCATGGAATGAAACACAAAACTGAAAAAATAGCCAGCCACACCCGCCTGTACCGCAAGCTCCACCGCTGGCTCGCCGTGCCGCTTTTCGTGTTCCTGTTCCTGATTGGCGCAACCGGCTTCCTGCTCGGCTGGAAAAAAAACGCAGGCTTGCTGCCGCCCACTTCGAAAGGCGTCACCGCCGACACCCGCCAATGGATTTCCCTCGACAGTATCCGCCATCTCGCTGAAATTTTTGTGAAAGACAGCCTGAAAAAGCACACCGCCATTGACCGCATGGACATCCGGCCGCCGAAGGGCGTCGCCAAAATTGTCTTCGCAGAGCATTTCACCGAGCTGCAAATTGACTGCGCCACCGGCAAAATCCTCAGCGTCAGAACCCGCACCAGCGACATCCTCGAAAAAATACACGACGGCTCCATCCTCGATTATTTCTTCCAAACCAGCGGCGACCCGGTGAAACTGACTTACACCACTTTTCTCTCGATGGGGCTTATGTTGCTGTCTTTCAGCGGTTTCTGGCTTTGGTGGAACCCGAAACGCATCCGAAAAATGAAGTCCCATGCACATCGCTGACTTGCCTGCACTCGAAATAAAACTCGCCAAAATCGAAGCCCTCGCACGAGGCAGCAAACTCCGCCGCCTGCTGCATGACCCGCTTCGATACGCCGCTGCCATTGGCTTCTGGCGATTGATTTACCCGCTAAAAAAGAAAGGAAAATTCGCCGCAGCCCGCACCTTTTTCGGAGCGCCGATGCAAGTCGTCTTGCCCAGCGCCACCGAGATTTTTCTCTTCGGCGCAAAAACGCACGACTCTGAAATTCGGCTGACCCGCTTCTTGCTTCGCAGCCTGCGCCCCGGCGATGTTTTTTGCGACGTGGGCGCTCACTTTGGCTACTTTTCGTTGCTGGCGGCGCACTTGGTTGGCGAGCGAGGAAAGGTGTTTTCGTTTGAAGCTTCCCGCTCAACGTTTGAAATTTTGGAGAAAAACGTCGCTCCGTTTCCGAGCATTCATGCATTCCACCGGGCGGCTTGTGATGAGGATAAAACGTTGACATTCAATGAATTTACTGCGCTTTTTTCAGAATACAACTCCCTCGTTTTGCCTGAAAATGCAGGCTGGCTGCGGCGCAATCCGCCCAGGCAAATTCAAGTCGCCGGGGTGCGGCTGGATGATTTTTTCGCAGAAAAAAACGCCGTTCCCAGCCTGGTGAAAATAGACGTGGAAGGCGCAGAGCTTCAAGTTTTGAAGGGAATGCAGCGCCTGCTGGAGCGGCATTCGCCGGTGCTGGTGATGGAATATTTGCGGGAAAACACTCAAAATCAAGCGCATCAATTGGCGTTGGAATTTGCCCGGCGGCTTGGTTACCAGCCATTTTTGATTGCCGCCGACGGCGAAATTGAGCGATGCGCCGACGTTGAAAAGACCCTGGCGGAGCGCAAATTGACCTCTGAAAATGTTGTTTTGAAGCGCCTCACAGAAGTCGAATAGAGTCAGTTTGAACCATTGTTCCGTTACAGGCGAGCGATAATGGGTTATACGAAGCTGACTTTCCGAGCGGCGGGGTTTT
>CAZHLB010001207.1:0-1857 GCA_964533005.1 uncultured Saprospiraceae bacterium | reverse complement strand
CAGTTTGGCGAAGTCATCCATCGCCAAACTGGAGTTTGGCGACACCAGCCCCGCAAAGACCCAAGATTAGAAAAGTTTGGTTAATTATTTTCATGGTTATGTTGTCGTGCCATCTCGTTCAGGTGGCACTTTTTTTTTGTCCATATCTGACTCGGGCTACCTTCGCCGAAGCCAAAACATATGCTGCGTATCGCGGGGGGTTTTCAGTAAAAATTGTTCCTGAAAACCCACCTCTCTCCGAGGTCTTCTCCTGATGCTCACCGCCATTTCTCCCATCGACGGCAGGTATGCCGACAAGACAAAAGAACTATCAAAATACTTTTCAGAATTTGCCCTCATCTGCTACCGGGTGAAGGTGGAAGTACTGTATTTCAAGGCTTTGTGCGAGTTGCCGCTACCGCAACTTGCCGAATTTCCAAAGGGAAAACTGCCCCGCCTGCTCGACCTGGCAGAGCGCCTTGACCTCGAAGACGCCAACCGAATCAAAGCCATCGAGCGCACCACCAACCACGACGTGAAGGCGGTTGAATACTTCCTGAAAGAAGCCTTCGACCGGCTCGATTTGGGCAAATTCAAAGAGTTCATCCACTTCGGTTTGACCTCGCAGGATGTGAACAACACGGCGACGCCCTGGCTGCTCAAGGATGCCGTGAACGAAGCGTATTTTCCTCTTTTTCAAAAAGTTAGGCAAAAATTACACGACCTGTCGCAGGCATGGACGCACGTGCCGATGCTCGCCCGGACGCATGGACAGCCTGCTTCGCCGACCTTGCTGGGCAAGGAATTCCGGGTTTTCGTGGAGCGGCTCGACGGGCAGGCGGCGCACGTTGAAAGTCAAGTTTGGCGAGCAAAATTCGGCGGGGCGACAGGCAATTTGAACGCTCATTTCGTGGCGTACCCGCAGGTGGATTGGATTGCTTTTGCAAACCACTTCGTTGCTGACTACCTGGGGTTGGAACGGTCCCGATTCACCACTCAAATCGAGCATTACGACTCGCTGGCGGCGCTTTTTCATGCTATGAGCCGCATCAACACCATCCTGATTGACCTCTGCCGGGATGTGTGGGCGTACATTTCGATGGAGTATTTCAAGCAAAAAACCGTCGCCGGGGAAGTCGGCTCGTCGGCGATGCCACACAAAGTGAACCCGATTGATTTTGAAAATGCGGAAGGCAACCTCGGCTTGGCGAATGCCATTTTTGCGCACTTGGCTGAAAAACTGCCCATTTCCCGCCTGCAACGTGACCTGACGGACAGCACGGTTCTGCGCAACGTAGGCGTGCCGTTTGGGCATACGATTATTGCGTTTCAGTCCATTTTGAAAGGTCTGGACAAGCTGCTTTTGAATGAAGCAAAACTGCACGAAGACCTTGAAAACAACTGGATGGTGGTGGCGGAAGCCATTCAAACCATTCTCCGGCGAGAAGGCTACGAGCAACCCTACGAGGCGCTCAAATCGCTCACTCGTGGCAAGGCAAGCGTGGGCAGGGAGGACATTCACGCTTTTATCGAAGGGCTGGAAGTTTCGGAGGCGGTGAAGGTGGAATTGAAGGCTGTTTCGCCGCATAATTACGTGGGGAAAATGCCTGACTAACAAAGGCTTGGCTACCTTTCCGGCATTGTTAAACAAACTATGGATGACTCATGTATTTAGCACCGCTCAACGCCGACCGCTTTTTTAAAAAAGTCTTTTCCGACCTGGAAATTGCCAAAGCATTTTTGGAGGATGTTCTCGACGCTTCCGTTGAAAGCATCGAAGTGCTTTCCGTTAAGCACAAGGTGACTGACTCTTCCATTGGAGTAGAGTTCGATTTTCGTTGCAAAGTGAATGGCAAGCCCATCATTATAGATATGCAG
>CAZHLB010001206.1:0-1859 GCA_964533005.1 uncultured Saprospiraceae bacterium | reverse complement strand
TTATAAGTGTGGTTGAGCTGGATGTTGTGCGAATACTGCGGGTTGAGGAAGGGGTTGCCTTTCTCGAAAGTCAGTTCGTCGAGCCTGCCCTCGAAGGGGTTCAAATCCTGGTACGACGGGCGGTCGAGCCTGCGGCTGTAAGTCAATGACAACGTGTTTATTGGATTGGCATTCCAGGTCAAACCACCGGACGGGAAGAGGTCGAAATAGTCCCTTTTCACGTGGTTCGAGTCGTTTTCAATGCCGGTCAAATCGGTCAGGTTGCCTTCCGAGTTGGTCTGTTCCGCCCGCAAGCCTGCCTGGAAGCTGAATTTTTCGCCCAGTTTCCGGGAGAAATTGGCGTAAACGGCATTTACGTTTTCCGTGTACTCGAAGAAATTCGTGCGCTCGATATCTACTTCGGGCTTGCCTTCCAGCACGTTGAAAAAATTGAAATCGTTGTCAGTTTTGACGTAGGAAAACTTTGCGCCTGCGCTCAAAGTGCCTTTTGCCAGTGGGCGCTCGTGGTCGAGTTTGAAGGTGCCGATGTCAATGCTGGTGGGCGCAACGGTTTGATATTCTTTGTACCGAAGCAGGCTGCTGCCAGCGCCACCGTCGCCGGTGCGGTATTCGTTGGGCTGGTTTTGGTCGTCCTCATTTTTGAAGATGCCATAGTCAGCGTCAATATTCCAAATGGTGCCTTTGGCGTCGTCGAAGCGGTAGTTCACGTTGAAATTGTAATTCTGGCGCATCCCGTCCATGTCGCCGCTGGCGATGAGGGTGCTGTCAACGATGCTGCTGCCAACCTCGCTGATGGCAGTTTGACTGTTGCTTTTCCAAACGTGGTCGCTGGTGTAGCCATTGACGAGGAAGCCGACCGTGTTTTTTTCATTCAAAAAGAAGTCCGTGCCCAACTTGAAATTGTGCGACTGGTGGTTGCCGGTGTGGTTGTTTGACTGGTCGAAAGTGGTGCCGAATTGCTCCCGGTAGAGGTAAAAACGCTCGTCCCAAGAGCCGTCGCTGAAGTTGTAGCTGCCGAAGGTGTTCATCAATTTATTGCGGTAATTGCCGTTCACGCCGCCGTTGTAGCTCTGCTCCCGACCGACCGAATAGCCGAGGTTGACCGAGCCGTTTGCGCCCAGGCGCTTGTCTTTTTTCATGCGAATATTGATGATGCCGGCGTTGCCTTCTGCTTCGTAGCGGGAGCTTGGGTTGGTGATGATTTCGATGTTGGCGATGTCGCTGGACTGGATGGTTTTCAGGTAGTTGGCGAGGTCTTCCGCCGAGAGGTGGGTCGGTTTGCCATCAATGTAAACTTTGACGCCGTTTTTGCCGAGCAGCATGATGTTGTCGTTGTTGTCCACGACGACGCCGGGGGCTTTGCGCAGCAATTCCAAACCGTCGCTGCCGGTGGCGTTGATGCTGCCTTCGACGTTGAAAACGGTCTTGTCGGCGTGGACTTCGACGAGCGGTTTTTTGCCGGTGACGGTGACTTCCGCCAGTTCTACGCCGCTGCCTTTCATCGTGATTTCTGGCAGATTGACCGTTTCGCCTGCCTTCAAGGAGAAGGGTTGCGAAGTAAAATCCGCCAAACCAACGAAGGTGACGGACAGCCAGTAATTCCCAGCAGGCACGTTGTTGATTTCAAAAGCGCCGTTGTCTTGCGTGAATTCTGCCTTGACCAAAGCGCTGTCGGTAGTCGCCATCAGCAGCACGTTGGCGTAGGCGAGCGGCTTGGCGTTGGCGTCCAAAACTTTGCCGGTGATTTTTCCGGTGTCCCGATTGCTATCGGGATTGTTGGCGAAGGCTGAGGAGAAAAGGAAAGTGAGAAGGAGGAAGGAAAAGATTGTCTTCTTCATCGGGTGATTTTTTAGAATCAA
>CAZHLB010001205.1:0-1861 GCA_964533005.1 uncultured Saprospiraceae bacterium | reverse complement strand
GGAAAGACCCGTCCGTGCCGCATACGTGTTGCACGGACGGGTCTTTCCAAGATGACAAAAGCGACAAAACCAGACGTGGAGGAGTATAGAAATGACATTTCTACTCACGCTACTTTTTCTCCTGCACAAACGCCAATTTGGCATCCTTGAACTTCTCCGTTTTCAGCATTTCCTTGAAATCAATCATGGTTTGCAGGGGCCCTTGGTCGGCAGCGAGGTTGACCAGCCAGGCGGGGAGGCTGCCGCCGGGGTCGGTTTTCAGATAATATTCCGAGCGAATTTTGCCGTTGCCAATGGGCGTGAAAATCCATTCGATTTCCATTTTTTTAATCCGCACCACATCGTCCAATTCCTTTCGTAGCCAGTGGGCAGAGTTAGTTTTTGAATGCAAGGCGAGCGTTTTTGGGTCTTGCCAAACCTGCGTCCAGGCGACCACATCCCGGTCGTCGAGGGGCCACGGGAAGTCGAACCGCTCGTAATAATACATCTCCCGGTCGTTGACTTTTTTGATGAGTTCCGCCTCCGAACTTTTGTAAACCCATTCGTCATAATGCTCCACGTCGTTCAAAATGGCGGCAATGCTGGACAGGGAAGCCTCGAAAGTGGCAAGGAATTTCAGCTCTTTGAAAGGCGAGTCTTCGGCTTCACGGGTATAAACTTCGACGCCGCCGCTCTTGCGTTTGAGTTGCCATTCGGCTTTGTTTTGGCTGAAAAGTTGGGCAGGCAAAAGCGGCAGGAGTGCCGCCAGGAAGGAAAGAATTTGAAATTTGGTCGCTTGCATACATTTGTCTTTTGGAAATGGGGCTCAAACGGTGTGTTTGCAAAAGGTGATTCCGGTTGAAATATCAACTCCGTTCACCCTCCCTTTTTCCGACAACAACGAGCGGGCAAGGGCGGAGTTTAGTTGGTCATGGCTTAAACGGTCAAATTTTTTTCACGCTGCCCTCCATTTGAATTTCAAATCCAAAATCCACCCTTTCCAGGGTGACAAAAAATGCGTCAATACCTCGACTTGCTTCAACACATCCTTGAAAAAGGAACGCAGAAATCCGACCGCACCGGCACGGGAACAATCAGCGTTTTCGGGCATCAAATGCGCTTCGATTTGGCGCAGGGTTTCCCCATGTTGACCACAAAAAAGCTGCATCTCAAGTCCATCGTTCATGAGTTGCTTTGGTTCTTGAAGGGCGAAACGAACGTGCAGTACCTGCGGGAAAATGGCGTCCGAATCTGGGACGAATGGGCGGATGAAAATGGCGACTTGGGGCCCATTTACGGCAAGCAATGGGTTGCCTGGCAAACGAGGGATGGCAAACATATCAATCAAATCGAGCAGGCAGTTTGGCAAATTAAAAACACGCCCGACAGCCGCCGCATTTTGGTCAGCGCCTGGAATGTGGAGGACTTGCCAGCCATGAAACTCAGCCCTTGCCATGCGCTTTTTCAGTTTTATGTTGCCGATGGCAAGCTTTCTTGTCAATTGTACCAACGCTCGGCGGATGTGTTTCTCGGCGTGCCTTTCAACATTGCTTCCTATGCTTTACTGACGATGATGATGGCGCAGGTTTGCGACCTCGAACCGGGTGATTTCGTGCATACTTTTGGAGACGTGCACCTTTATTTAAATCACGTCGAGCAGGCGAATTTGCAGTTGACACGTGAGCCTCGCAGTTTGCCGAAAATGATGATTAGCCCGGCGGTGAAGGATATTTTCAGCTTCTCGTTCAATGACTTCGTTTTGGTTGATTATCAGCCGCTTCCGCATATCAAGGCGGAGGTTTCGGTGTAGCCGCCCAAAATTTTTTTGTGGGGGTTTTAAACCCCCCCAACAAAATTTGGGGCTACAAAAACAATTTGTAAA
>CAZHLB010001204.1:0-1861 GCA_964533005.1 uncultured Saprospiraceae bacterium | reverse complement strand
TTGCCTGTTTTGCCGCCGCCGGTTTGAAGTTGAAATTTCTGAAAGCCAAAAGAACCGGCAGTTGCGCTCGCTTCTAAAAATTCTTTCTCCCTGAATTTCAAGGTGTTAAAACTCAAAACCCCGCCGCTGGCATTGCCATGCAAAGCCGAAGCGACACCTCGAATTACCTCCATCGAATGCACCGTTCCCGGCTCGATATTGTCCACCTGACCCTGTCCGTCCGGCGAAGTTTCCGGAAAGCCGTCCATGAAAATTTTGACCCCTCGAATGCCAAATGCCGCCCTCGAACCAAAACCCCGCACGGATACCCGAATGTCTTGGGCAAAATTTTCAGCGTTTTGCACGAAGACGCCGGGCACTGCCGCCAATGCCTCGTTCAATGCCAATTGCTGCTGCCCATTTTGCAGGCGATGCTCGCCGATGCGAGTGAGGGCGAGGGGCGTTTCAAGTTCTTGTGTTTCAAGGCGGTAGGCAGAAATAATGACTGGTTGCAACTCAGCGATGGCGAGGCTGTCGGCAGGTTCGACTTGGGCAAAGACAGTTTGGAGCGGCAACAAAAAAGCGAGCGGGAAAAGCCAATTTTTCATTTGTCAACGTTTTGCGGTCAAATAAAAAACAAAGCCTTGAATTCAACTTAGCCTCGCCCGGACTGATTTGTAGTGCGGGACAAACCTTTCCGAAAGTTTCAAACTTTTGGAAAGGTGGGTTCGACAAACAAATGAACTTGAAAGCTTTTCTCCTTCAATGGAAAAACGTGTGGATTGCGCTTGGCTTGCTGGCGGTGAGCTTGCGCAGCTTCCTCTCGCCGGAAGCGGTGGAAAATTTTTACAGCAGGGGCATTTTCACCTACCTGCGCCGCTCGATTGATTTTTTGACCGGGTGGATGCCCTTCGCTTTGGTGTATGTTTTCGCCATTGGCTTGCTCTTTTTTATTGGTTATCAGACATTTAAGTGGGTGAAAAACAAAAACGGCTGGCGGTCGAAACTGCTCGTTTCGCTTCATTATTCGCTGGCGTTTGCAGGAGGGGTCGTGTTTTTTTTCCTGGCACTCTGGGGCTACAACTACGACCGGGTTCCGCTGGAAAAAGCGGTTGGAATTTCACCAGACACCTTGTCAACCAATGAGTTGCGGCTTGAATTGGATGCCGCCACCGCCGACATGGTACGTCTTCGTGCGTTGCTTCCTGGCATTTCCGACAGCGCAATTGCTGATGATTTAATGCCGGTTGACCTGGAAAATGAAGTGCGGGAGGAATTGAAAAAGTGCCTGGCGCAATTTGGCTACCCGTCGCCAGGAAGTGTCCGAGGCAGAATTTTAGCGCCGAAAGGTTTGCTGCTTCGCCTCAGCACGGCAGGAATTTACATCCCGTTCACTGGCGAAGGGCACGTGGACGGGGGGCTTCATCACTTGCAACTGCCTTTTGTCCTTGCCCACGAAATGTCGCACGGCTACGGTTTTGGCGACGAAGGCACCTGCAATTTTTTGGCTTACCTCGCTTTGACACAGTCTGAAAATGCCTACCTGCGCTACGTCGGACACCTTTATTATTGGCGGTATGTGGCTTCGGATTATCGTTTTTATGAGCCGGAGGCTTATGAAATTTTCAGGGAAAGCTTGCCGCTTGGCGTCCGAAACGATTTGCTTGCCATCCGAAATGAAATGGAAAAATACCCTGACATTTTGCCTGCGGTGCGGGATGCTTTGTACGGTTCCTACCTGCGGGCGCAGGGCATCGAGGAAGGGTTGAAAAATTATGACCGGGTGATTTTGCTGGTTCGTGCGTGGCGGAGAAAAAATTGAGGCTCATGTGGCGTCTGAGGGAACCACCTGTCTGCAAGTCTGCAAGTCGCTTTGTCATTC
>CAZHLB010001203.1:0-1870 GCA_964533005.1 uncultured Saprospiraceae bacterium | reverse complement strand
TCCTCCGCCAAACTGGAGTTTGGCGGCACGGTTTCACGCAGAGCCGACATGAGCCAAATTAATTTCCAGCCGGATGCCGTAAATATCCAGCTGGTCGCTGATGTTCAATTGATGCCGGTTCGGATAAAGCAAAGCGAGCCGTTGCCGAATATTTTCCAGCCCTACCCCACCCTTCACCGGGCTGTTTTCTTTCTTTTTCTTTTTGCTGTTTTCCAGATGAAATACGAGCGTTTTATCGTCTGTAAATAGCTTCATATTAATGCGAAATAGCCCTTCTTTCCCAGCGCCGCCATGTTTAAAACAATTTTCAGCAAAAGGCAGCAATATGAGCGGCGCTACTTTTACGCCCTCATTTTTAACGTCAATATCCGCTTCGATTATGAGCTTTTCGCCGTAGCGCAACTTCTCCAAATCCACGTAATTTTCGAGCAATTGCACCTCTTTTGCCAAAGGCACTTTGTCCATATTTGCCCGATAGACTAAGTAATCCAATAATTCCGTGAGTTTTAAAATGCTATCAGCCGTCAGGTCGGATTTCATCAGGGCGAGGCTGTAAATGTTATTCAGGGAATTAAATAAAAAATGCGGGTGCAATTGTCCTTTGAGCAATTTGATTTCCGCCTCTGCTTTGGCTTTGACTAATTGCTCGTTGTGCCTTTGTTTTTTGCGGTAATCGCCGATGATATAAATGCAAACAGCCAAGGCAATGATGGAGTAATCCCGGATGATATTTTTGAGCATTTTCGAGGCAGGCATCTCAAAATATCGCCCGCTTTCTAAGTAATTCACCAATTCCTCCCACTTAATTCGGGCAAAAAAGACAAACACGCCGACTGCCAATATCCAAAGAATAAACAAGCTCCATTTGTTGGTTTTTAAATACCGGGGCACGACATACCATGCGATGAAATAAGTAGGCAACATCAAAGCAGGCAACGTAAGAAATATGGATTGGAAAAAGCGCAGGTTTTTCCCCGGCTGCATGTGCATCAGGTTGGCGAAATATTCCGATGCGACGTAAAGCAGCCAGAAAAAGATATGGATGGATATTTCTTTGAAATTTTGGTTGCGCATACTTGCAAAGAACGGCTTTCGCAGGCATTTGGAAAGGCAAAGAATATCAACTGCCAATTGCGGTAGAGCAACTACCGGAAACGCTGCATTCCGCAGGAAACCAGTTGTTGCTATCCCTTGCCGTGCAGTTGGTCTCCTTTTCAATTTTTGCCTTTGAAACGAGGATAAGTTTGTGTCATTCTTTCACCAAAAATTAAAAAGTCATGAAGAACGCAATTAAAAATCTCGTGCTTTCAGCCATCGTCCTGTGCCTCGCTTACTCCTTTGCCAATGCCCCTGTTTCTGCCGGTGCGGCAACGGCGGAAGCGACCATTTCTACGCCGCTTCCGGTCGGCGGCGCCTATTTGATGTTCGCAGGAAAATATGGCGGCTCCATCACCAAAAAGGAAATGGAAGGGCAAAACCAGCTCGGCGTGGATGGCTGCGCCAGGGGTTCCAAGATTTTTCAGTACACATTGGAAGTGAGCAAAGGGGGCAAAACCAGCTCGCACCAAGCTGATTCTAATGTGCTGACAAAAGAAATGGTCACCCAATTGAAAAGCCTTTCCGCCGGTGACTCCTTCGAATTCAAGAAAATCAAAGCGCATCTACCCAATAAAAAGGATGTGGTGGATGTGCATTCGAAGAAGTTTGTGGTGGCGTAATTGAAATAACCCAAATTGCGGAAAATGAGGCTGTATCATAAGTTGTTAACCACGCCTCCAAGTCGCTTTTGTCATCCTGAAAGGAACTGTTCCGTTCCATTCGTGTCGTGTGAAAATGACTTTCACATGGCAAGAATGGAACCGAACAGTTC
>CAZHLB010001202.1:0-1877 GCA_964533005.1 uncultured Saprospiraceae bacterium | reverse complement strand
CCGCGTTCCCATCCTCCTCGCGTCCCACGATTCTTTCAGCGACAAAAATTTTTCTTCCAAAACCTCTTCACATCATAGCCCACTTTCCACCTGGATAGAATCAAAAAAAATCCTGCCGCTCATGTTTGAAATCGCCACGCAGCCCATCGAAATCTTCGGAAACAGCCATCCCGCCTTCCAAAAAATCCTCACCGACGAAGCGTTGGAATTCCTGTCAGAATTGCACAACCGCTTCAATGTCAGGCGCATCGGCTTGCTCGAACGCAGGCGGGAGCGCCAGTTGAAAATCAACGCAGGCGTCCTCCCCGACTTCCTGCCCAACACCCGCAACATCCGGGAAAGCGATTGGACAGTCGCACCATTGCCCGAAGATTTGCTCGACCGCCGGGTTGAAATCACGGGCCCCGTCGAGCGGAAGATGATTATCAACGCCCTCAATTCCGGCGCAAAAGTGTTCATGGCGGACTTCGAGGATAGCTGCTCGCCGACCTGGGAAAACATCGTCGAAGGTCAAATCAACCTGTTCGACGCCGTTCGCCGAACCATTTCCTACGTCCAGCCGGAGACGGGCAAGCAGTATCATTTGAATGAAAAAACCGCCACGCTGCTCGTCCGCCCAAGAGGCTGGCACCTCGAAGAATACCACCTGCGCTGCGAAGGCGAGGCGCTTTCCGGCAGCCTCGTGGACTTCGGGCTTTACTTTTTTCACAATGCCGAAGCGCTTTTGGAGCGAGGCACTGCGCCCTATTTCTACCTGCCAAAACTGGAAAGTCACCTGGAAGCGAGGCTTTGGAACGACGTTTTTGTTTTCGCCCAAGACTACCTCGGCATCCCGCAAGGCAGCATCAAAGCCACCGTTCTCATCGAAACCATCCTCGCCACTTTCGAGGCGCACGAAATTTTGTGGGAATTGCGGGAGCATTCCGCCGGGCTGAATTGCGGCAGGTGGGACTACATTTTTTCCTACATCAAAAAGCTGCGCAACCTCCCCGGCTACGTCCTGCCCGACCGCTCGAAAGTGACGATGGCAGTGCCGTTCATGGGCAATTATTCGCAGTTCATCATCCAAACCTGCCACCGCCGGGGCGTCCATGCCATCGGCGGAATGGCTGCGCAAATCCCTATCAAAAGCGACCCGGCAGCCAACGAAGCCGCCCTCGCAAAAGTCAAAACCGACAAGCTGCGAGAGGTGACGGACGGGCACGACGGCACTTGGGTCGCCCACCCTGGCTTGGTGCCGGTGGCGCTGGAAATTTTCAACGAGCACATGCCGACGGCAAACCAGATTTTCAAAAAGCGGGAAGACGTCGCCGTCACCCAAGCCCAACTGCTGGCAGTTTCCGAAGGCGAAATCACGGAAGAAGGTCTGCGCATGAACGTCAACGTCGGCATTCTCTACCTCGAAAGCTGGCTGCGTGGCAACGGCTGCGTGGCGCTTTACAACCTGATGGAAGACGCCGCCACCGCTGAAATTTCGAGGACGCAAGTCTGGCAATGGCTTCACGCAGGCTCGAAACTCGCCGACGGCAGGCAGGTGACGTCGCAGTTGTACGAAGCGATTTTGTCGGAAGAAGTCGGGAAAATCTGGCGAATGGTGGGCGAAAAGGCTTACGAGGAGGGGCGTTTCCGGGAGGCTATTTATCTGTTTGACAAGCTCGTGCGCAGCGAGGATTTTGTTGAATTTCTTACCGTTCCCGCTTACCAGCGGATTAATTGAAAACTCATCAGTTTCATTCTGTCCAAGTCGCTTTTCGCATTGCCGCAGGCAATCTCTACGTCCCACGCTCATCTGCCTGATTTATTCGAGACTTTCGATGAGTTCCGCATTCAGAGCGGCGGGGTTTTGAGACCCCGCATTTTGCTTCCGAAATGCGGGG
>CAZHLB010001201.1:0-1883 GCA_964533005.1 uncultured Saprospiraceae bacterium | reverse complement strand
CTGGAAACTCTGCCTCTATTTTTTGAAAAACCTGCCTTCCGCCTGGTGGTGGGGCATCAAAATCAAGTCCGTCCAACCGGAGCGCTGCGAAATCATCCTGCCTTATTCCTGGCGCACGAAAAATCCTTTTCAATCCATCTATTTTGCTGCGCAAGCTGGCGCAGGCGAGCTTTCCACCGGCATTCTCGCCAATGTTGCCCGGCTCGGAAAGGGCAATATTTCCATGCTCATCGTCAAGCAAAAGGCGACTTTCATGAAGAAGGCAAACTCGACAACCACCTTCACTTGCGAAGATGGTTTGCTGACGCAAGAAGCTGTCCGTCAAGCAATTGAAACCAACTTGCCGCAAACCGCCACCATGCTTTCCACCGGGCGAAATGCGCAAGGCGAAATCGTTTCCACCGTTCAACTCACCTGGTCGTTCAAGCTGAAAAATTGAGAAAAATCACCGTTTTGGTTGTGTGAATAGTCACTGTTGACCTGCCAGTTCAACGCCAATTTTGACGTCATGCAAATTCACTCAAAATGGGTCAAGTTGTTGGTTGTCTGCTTATTGTGCCTTGCCTTGGCAGGCGGCATCGGCTTGCTCATTGAATGGTTTAACAATTAAAAATCCGAGCCATGAAAAAGAACATGGGAGATGTTGACCGGCTTGTCCGGGTGCTTTTGGCGGTGGTTTTCGCCGCTTTGTATTTCACGAATACGGTGACGGGCACTTTTGGAATAGTGCTGCTCGTACTGGGCGGGGTTTTTCTGCTGACGAGTTTGGTGAGTTTTTGCCCGCTGTACACTTTGGTGGGTTTTACGACTTGCCCGACGAAGGCTTGAAGCAAAAAAAGAGTGTTCGCCACTGTTGGGTAGCTCCTTAATTTTTTCATGTTGAGTTAAATTAGGAGGTTTCTCGCAGAGACGTTTTCCCGCAAAGGGCGCAAAGGAGCGAAGGGCGCAAAGGTTTGATTTACTTGACTTTGCGACCTCCGCTCCTTTGCGCCCTTTGCGGGGAAAATGTCTCTGCGAGAAACAATTTTGAAGAAAAACTCAACATGAAAAATCCTTGGCAAACGCAGTCCATTCAATCTGTTTACGAGAACCCGTGGATTCAAGTCACCCACCGGGAGGTGCTCAACCCAGCCGGAAAGCCTGGAATTTACGGCGTCGTTCACTTCAAAAACATCGCTATCGCCATCGTTCCCCTTGATAATGAGGGGAATACCTGGCTCGTCGGGCAGTATCGCTACACGTTGGAAAGGTACAGTTGGGAAGTGCCGGAAGGCGGCGGCAGCCTCGACGTTTCACCCTTGATTTCTGCTCAACGGGAGTTGCTGGAGGAGACTGGCATCACCGCAAGCACTTGGATTGAAGCAGGCGAATTGCACCTGTCCAATTCCGTCACCGACGAGCGGGGGCTAGTTTTTGTTGCCAAAGACTTGAAAATCGGCAAGCCGGAACCGGAGGAAACGGAGCAACTTGAAATTCGGAAATTGCCCTTCGAGGAGGCGGTGGAAATGGTGATGCGAGGGGAAATTACGGATGGGCTGGCCGTGGCGGCTATTTTGAAGGTGAAGATTTTGAAGGACACGGGAAGGGTTTGACAAAGCTCTATGCCACTGAAAATCAGGCATCTGTAGCTATGGAAAGCGGCGTTTTGAGAAAACTTTTCTTGCTGCAAAGAGTCGTGGTACATCTGCTGCCGCCGGTTTGCAACCGGCGCTTGCAGACATTTTCATCAAACGAGACACCGCTTTTCTGCAAAGGTCGAGAAGCGCCGGTTGCAAACCGGCGGCAGCAGAAGTTCGGATTCCGGATTTTGCCGGGACGTCCGAAATCCCAAATACGAAATCAGGCAACTTCCACCACGCTAACTCCCCCACCCTTTTTCACGC
>CAZHLB010001200.1:0-1884 GCA_964533005.1 uncultured Saprospiraceae bacterium | reverse complement strand
GCGATGTTCATTCGATTGACGCCGCCGCCTTTGGTGGCAATCCAAAGTGTTTTGCCAGGCTCGGCGGGGTCAGGCAGCAAGTGGGTGATAACGTTGTTGTTCAGCCCATTGCGATTGTCGGCGCTCGCTTGAAAAAGTTGAAAATCAAAACCACCCCCCGTGCCCACCGGGTTGGGTTGACACTTCACCAAGCCTAATTGCGTGCCTACCCAAAATGCCCCGTTGCCATCTTGCGCCAGCGAGAGCGCCCGCACCGCATTGATTTTTTCACCGAACAGGTGGCCGAAATCGAAATAGTCGAAGCGACCGTTTGCCGGAGCCTGCCCCGAAACCTCGGGGTCGAAACGCACCAGGCGACCCTTGTTGACGACTATCCAAATTTTGCCGTCGTCCGTGCGCAGCATCGGGTCGAACAGGTTCAGGCTGGCATCGAACTCATAGACTTTTTCGGCGGTGTGCGTGTTGCCAGGCGGATAGCGGCGGAGCATTCCGGTCGAATATTCGGACTCGGTACAAAGCAGCCAGATTGCGCCGGAAGGCTCGAAAACAATGTTGGCTTGGCGTACTGGCGCATCGGGAAAATCAGGCTGGTCGGAAATCTTGTCCGTTTTGGGGTCGAAGCGCCGGATGTCGAAAAAGCTCCTGACGAAGTAGCGACCGCCGTTTGCCCAAAGTCCCCGGAAACTCGTGCCTGCCGCACCTGCGTGAAAAAGCGCCTGCACCGGGTTGATTTTGCGCAAGCCATAGCCAATGGTGCCAATCCAGAAATTGCCATTCCTATCGTAATTCAGGCAACTGGGCACTTCATCGAGCCGGAGGTCTGGCTTTGAAAAATCAATGTCTTCGCCGGGCGACAGATTCCAAAGCTCCTGTTTCATCGCAAACCAGACGCTGCCATTTTTACCCGGTGTGAGCCGGGGCCACTTCCACGACGAATTCGGGAAAGGGTACTTTGATAACTGCCCATGACGGATGCGGCACAATTCATTTTCCTGCGTCAACTCGTTGACTCGCAGCACCCACAAATCGCCGTCGCTTTTCTCGTCGCCCAATGCGGCACGGGTCAGGAAAGGCTCCAGCAAATTTTCGTGGACGGGGCGAACGGCAAGCGTTTTTGGCTCGACGAGGTACTGCCTCAGGTAAGAAGTGACGAGCAGTTCGCCACTTGACAGCAACATTAAGTCAGCCAAAGAGGTGGGTTTTGTGCTGTCGTCGCTGGTTTTGGAAACAGGCACTGCTTTGACTTGGGTTAGCTCTTTCAAATTGGGGACGTCCGGCAACTCGTTTTTCCAGCCCGGTGGAATAGTGATTTGCAAGAGACTACCTCCGGATTTGATAACCCAAATTGCCCCGTCCGGCGTCTGCCGAACCCGGATGATGTTCGAACCGCCAAATGTGTTATTGTCTCCCAAACTCAACGGAAAATGATAAAACCGCCCGGTGCGAGGGTCGAAAACGTCCAATCCTTTCGATTCCAAACCCACCCAAAGCCAGCCCCGGCTGTCCTCAAAAAGAGCGGTCACCGTGTTTTCAGCAAGGGAAAACGGGTTGAAAGGGTCGGTGGCGTAGAGCTTGAAATTGTAGCCGTCGTAGCGATTGAGACCGTCTTTCGTGGCAATCCAGAGGAAGCCGTCACGACTTTGCAAGAGGTCGAAAATCATGCCCTGCGACAACCCGTCTTCGATGGTGAGGCGCTGAAAACCAGGCGTTTGCGCATGGGAAAAGAAGCCGCAAAACAGGAAAAAAAAAGCAAGCGTTTTTGACATTGAATGGGTGCGAATTGGTTAAATCATCTGGCTGAGGGGTGGCCATCGATTACATGATTGCAGATTACATGATTACATGATTTTTGAAGGAATGGAAGATGGTCAGATGTGCGATGTC
>CAZHLB010001199.1:0-1891 GCA_964533005.1 uncultured Saprospiraceae bacterium | reverse complement strand
GCCCCTCTGGGGCTGGAAGATGGGGTTGCGGCATTGCTACAAACATCGCCGCCCCCTCCGGGGCTAATTAACCGGCTGATTTTCAAGCCGCTATTCTATGGGTAATCAACAGGGTTTGAAACCCTGCCGACGTTCGGTTTCATCCGAGTAATTTTAAAATTGGATTTTAAAATTACTCGGATGCACTTGCTTTACCTCAACATCGGCAGGTTCCCAAAACCTGCCAGCGTTTTGCCTTTGTCCAAGTAATTTTAAAATCCAATTTTAAAATTACTTGGATGACTTAGCTTTTTCGGGAAGGGAACTTCCCGCATTTGCCTGATTTTCAAACGTTTCAGCACTTCAACTGCGAACAGGTCTTTGCAACCACCGGCTCAAAACCAAATACAAAACCCCGCATCCCACCCAAGCCGGCAACGTCAAAAACGACAGAAAAATCCCTTGCGAAACCGACACGAAATAGAACAGCCCCCCGCTCAAAGCCCAAGCCAGCAGCACCGCCACGTTGAACGTGATGCCCGCCCGCTCCGCATAGTTTTTCACCACGCCGAACCGCTCCGCAAAAAAATGTTCGAACACGATGACCGCCCCAACCGGGGCGAGAATGAAGCCATAGACCGCCACGAAATCCAGCAATTTCATCGCAAAAGCAGGGAACAGACCAGCGATGGTTGCCACCGTGCCTGCCACCACTGTCATCCAAACAGTGCTCACCTTCGGAAACATAGCTTGAAATGCAAGCCCGCTACGGTAAATCGTCGGATTAGCGGTCGTCCAGCCAGCCAAAATCACGGTCAGGATGCCAAAAATGCCGATGGCATTGTAGGCAAGCGGCCCCGGCGCAACGGGAGGGGCGCTGCCGTTTGCCAGCATTGCCGCAGCTTCCGGGGTGCGGATGTAGGCTGCGTAGAGCAAGGCGGCGGCAATCCAAGCCATGTAATGCCCGACGTACATGCCCGCCGCCGTCGTCCAGCCTGCGTTGGCATTTTTTGCGTAGCGAAAAACCGACAGGTCGCTCATGCCGATGTGCATGGCGGCGTTGCAAAACCACGACCAGAGGACGACGTGCCAAAAAGTGTATTTGATTTGACCGGGAAACGGCTCGCTGCCTTCGCCCCAGAGGTTCCAGAAATCGGCGAAACTGCCGACGCCGAGTTGCCTCAGCCCGACGATGCCGCACAACAAAAAGCCGAGGACGATGACCGGCGACATCCAGTTGGCTGCCTTCGCAACCGTGTTGTACCCTTTGGCGGCAATGAAGGTGAACAGCGCCCCAATCGCCAGCACGATGACGACCCAGGTGACGCCGCTGGGCATGGTGTCGGTGAGCTGGGGCATTTTCATGTCGAAGGGGATGCCAACTGCCGTCGCCGAAACGGTAATCATCGAGCCTGCGAGGAAGCAAAAAAGCACCCCGTTGGCGAGGTTATAGATGGTGACGAGGCGTTTGCCAGTGATTTTTTCTAATTGAAAATAGAGGGTCAGCCGGTTTTTTACGGCGATTTCAGCCGTTAGAAAACGCCAGCAAAGCACCGCCAGAAAGTTGCCGAGCAGCAGCCCCACGATGAGGTCGAAGGCACTGACGCCTGCCGTCAGAAACAGGGGCCCAATCATAAATTCCGTCCCGGCGGCGTGCTCACCGGCGTACATTCCGAGGAAACTTTTCCAGTTTTTCCAGTTCGAGGCGGGCACGGGTTCCCGCTCGAATTCTTCTGTTTGAAGTTGTTGTTGTTCGTTTGCCATGATTACTTTTTGCGGAATCAATGCTGCATTTTTATCAAAAAAATGCGGCATGAATACCTCATTTTTGGTTCATGTGGCGTCTGCGTGAAACACCTGTCTGCAAGTCTGCAAGTCGCTTTGTCATTCTCGAAGAGAACCTCCACGTCCC
>CAZHLB010001198.1:0-1897 GCA_964533005.1 uncultured Saprospiraceae bacterium | reverse complement strand
CCAAACTCCAGTTTGGCGGCATGTCTTCCTCCGCCAAACTGGAGTTTGGCGGTACGGTTTCACCCAAAGCCGACATGAGCCGAGAATTTTTTGATTCTAACTTTTTTGACTGGCTACTCAAACACAACCAATCTTTTTCACCCGGTTGGCGTGCCGCCCACCCTCGAATTCCGTGTCCAGAAAAGCATTGACCATCTTCAATGCCAGCCGCTTGCTGACGAAGCGGGCGGGGATGGCAATCACGTTGGCGTCGTTGTGCTGGCGGGCGAGCGTAGCCAGTTTTTCCTTCCAGCAAAGCGCAGCACGGATACCCTGGTGTTTGTTCGCAGTCATGGCGACGCCGTTGCCGCTGCCGCAAAGCAAGACACCGAGGTCGGCTTTGCCTTGCTCGACGTGGTTGGCGACTGGGTGGACGAAATCAGGGTAATCCACTGAATCCTTCGAGTTTGTTCCAAAATCCAGCACTTCGAGTTTCCGCTTTTTCAGCAGGCGAACGACGCTGTCTTTGTACGGAAAACCGGCATGGTCGCAGCCGAGGGCGATAGTTTTGATAGACATATAAAGGGATGAGGGATGAGGGATGAGGGATGAGGCGCTCATTCCTCATCCCTCATCTCTCATCCTTGGTTCCAGATTTCCCAAGCCTTCTCCGCTTGCAAATGCAGCATTTTCAAGCCATTGCAAATGCGAGCGTGGCGGGCTTCGGCTTTTTTCAAAAAACTGGTCTTTTCAGGATTGTAAACGAGGTCATAAAACAGGTGGGTTTCGTTGACAAAATCGTAGGGTAGGGGCGGGTATTCTTCTACGTTGGGAAACGTGCCAAGCGGTGTCGTGTTGACCACGAGCCGGTGGGCGGCGAGGATTTCCGGCGACAATTCTTCGTAGGTAATCACGCCTTCTTTTTTACTGCGGGAAGCAAATTGAAACGCAATGCCCAGCTTTTTCAAAACATGAGCCACCGCCTTTGAAGCGCCGCCCGTGCCGAGGATGAGAGCGGTGAGCGGGTGAGCGGGTGAGAGAGTGAGACCGCTGGCAGCCAGAAAATCGAGCAGCGATTTTTCAAAACCAAAAATGTCGGTGTTGTAGCCGGTGAGCTTTCCATCCTTGATTTTCAAGACGTTAACCGCTCCCACCTGGGCAGCTTCAGGGTCAATTTCATCCAAAAACGGCAACACTTTTTCTTTGTACGGAATGGTCACGTTCAAGCCTTTGAGATGGGGATGGAGTTGGAGCAGGAAAGGCAGTTCCTCGATTTTGTAAAGCGGAAAAAGGTCGTAACGGCAACCTTCGATGCCTTCCCGGTGAAATTTTTCAGAAAAAAATTTCTGCGAAAAAGAGTGCCGCAAAGGGTAGCCAATCAAGCCAAATAAGCGAACCGAAGGCAGACGCATGAAAAAAAGTAATTTTTTGTTGCCAAAGGTAATTTTCAACCGCCAACCGCCGGAGTTTTTGATTTCGCCACAACTTGATATTTTTGGTTCTTGATAAAAAACAAAGACGAGTTACGGACATCTACCGCCACCTTCCCTTGTTCAGTCCCAGAACTGCTTCTCTGTCCCGCTCGCCACTTTCAGCAGCTGCTTCTTGGTCGGCTTCGTGCATGAAAATTCACTTTCAAACTTGCCCGTCGCCGCCTGCCAAACGGCTGTAAAAAAAAATCTTTTCATCCCCCCGTTTCAATGAGCTTGCGGATGCTCCGCAAGGAGAGTCGTTTGTGCATGGCTCGTTGAGGCTCCATTTCGGTGCTTAAAGCACGTGTGGCGAGCATTGCTCGCCCGGATTGCTACACATCTGGAAGCTGCTCTTCCAGCGTGGCAGGATTAGTTGCGGTTGATGAGGTTGATAGGGTTGATGAGGTTTGTTTTTTTGGGAAAAAACACCCTAGACCCCAAGAAAA
>CAZHLB010001197.1:0-1898 GCA_964533005.1 uncultured Saprospiraceae bacterium | reverse complement strand
TAAAAATGAAATTTTTATCGGGATGACATCTCAAAACCACCTGTCAGCTTTTTGCATAAGCCAAAAAAAAGCCTCGAAGGCGGCGCACCGCCTTCGAGGCTTTTTTCATTCATCAACATTCATCAATGGCAGCCCAAATCCACCTGCGACTGCGGGTCGTTGTTTGGGAAACAGTAGCCAGACATTACGTTCTCCGGCACGTACCTGCTCATTTCATGGTCGTACAAACCATTTTCGAGGAAAGCTACCAGGTCGTCAATTTCATCCTTCGACAAGTGCAGCGGGCGGAATTGCGGTGCAAGTTGCTCCTCCGGAACCCTGCCGTTTTCAGGTACGGCTGCGTTGAAATATTCCACCACTTGCCGCAGACTGCGCTTGCTGCTTCCGTGGAAATAATGCGAGCCGCCGTGCATGTTGTACAGTTGCGGCACTTTGAATTTGAACATGTCATCCGCCTTCCCGGTGAAGCCGCCACGACCCAGATTGCGCTTGTCGTGAACGTCCGTTTTGATGGCTTGCCCGGTTTCGTACAAGTCTTTGACGCCGACGGCTGCGAACAAAGTCGCATTGTGCAGCGCCTCGCCGTTGTGGCATTTGTAGCACCCGGCTTTGGTGAAAAACAGCATGGCGCCTCGTTTTTCCTGTTCGGTCATGGCTGTCTGCTCTCCTTTCAGCCATTTTTGGAAGGGGGCACGATTGGGAATCAACGTGCGCAGATAAGCGCCTTCGGCAAAGGCAGTGGTCGTCGCCGAGTATCTTTCAGAAGCTGGGAAATCAGTGAATGCAGCATCGAAAAGATTTTTGTAGCCCAGCGTGTCGGCGATGGTCTCGTTCATAATCATCCGGTGGACTTTTTGCACGGCAAGCGCCTGGCTTTCAAGTCCTTGCATTCCGAGGAAATTGGTCGTCAGGTCGCCCGTCCATTGGCTTTCCGTCCCGACGTTGATGCCCGTGCCACCGAACATGCCAGCCCAAGTTGTATTTGGCACGAAGGCGACGTTGCAGACATTCAGCGCCCGTGCGCCCTGCACGTCCGGCTCATCGTTTCCGTAGAAAATGAATTTGACCCGACCCTCGCCGTTGATGCCGAAACCCGTGCCGCCGTCGGCGATGCCTTGCGCCCTGCCCGGCATGAAACCTGCCTCCGGAATATGGCACGAAGCGCAGGAATAAGACAGCATTCCCTCCGGGTATTTCGGTTCGAGCGCAATGCCCGTTTCGTAAAAAAGCATCTTGCCAAGAGCGACTTTGGCTGTGTTCAGCGGGTTCTTCGGCTCCTGCGGAATGTTGGCGAAATCCGTTTCGGAAGGCAGGATAAAATGCTCATAACTGCCGGTGGGCGAGGCTTTGTCTATGGCTTTGCGCAACTGAAAATCAGTCGGGTCTTTCACCTCGTCGTACGAGCAGGCATAGACCAGCAAGGCAAGTCCGAAGGCAGAAATGAGTAGGTAATTCTTCATGATTGTCAATGTTATGAGATGTTGAGCGATTTATGATTCAAGCAGAAAAAGGGTTTTCCTGCGCTGAATTGCAGTGAAAAATGCCGCCTTAAAAAATTGGTTGAAAGTAGCGTTAGTGAAAACCGGAATCGGGGAGAGGAAAGAAGCAGTTGAAAATCGGGTCAAAAGTAAGTTTGCATTTCAAAGTTTGCAACCTGGCAAAACTCACCCGTCTCGATTTTGCTCCACTTGTTGCCCGAAAGGGAAATCTTGGGAACATTCTTCTATTTTTGGGCGCAACGGTGATGAAGTAAAAAGTAAAAAGGTTAAAGGCAAAAGTGAAGTAAAAAGGTAACTGTTTAGCACGTCTGGCTGAGTCGCCTTTGTCATCCTCGCAGAAGAACCGTCCACGTCTGGCTGAGTCGCTTTTGTCATCCTCGCAGAGGAACCGTCCACGTC
>CAZHLB010001196.1:0-1898 GCA_964533005.1 uncultured Saprospiraceae bacterium | reverse complement strand
TTGAAAAATTTTCAATTTTTCAACGGCAACATCCAAAAACCACCTGTCAGCTTTTCGCCCAATTGTCAACCGTCCCGTGGAACATCCCCGATGTTTCTTCAAAAAAGAAAATGAAAAACGAAAAGCAACTCCGCAGCCGCCAATGGTTCGGCGGCAACGACAAAATGGGCTTCGTCCACCGCTCCTGGATGCGCAACCAAGGCTATCCGGATGACTGTTTCGACCTCCCCGTCATCGGCATCTGCAACACCTGGTCGGAACTCACACCCTGTAACGGTCACCTGCGCGACTTCGCCGAAATCGTCAAAAAAGGAGTCCTCGAAGCAGGCGGCTTCCCGCTCGAATTTCCCGTCATGTCGCTCGGCGAAACCATCATGCGCCCCACGACCATGCTTTTTCGCAACCTCGCCAGCATGGACGTGGAAGAAAGCATCCGCGCCAACCCGCTCGACGGCATCGTACTACTCACCGGCTGCGACAAGACCACCCCCAGCACTGTCATGGGTGCTTGCAGCGTGGACTTGCCGACCATCGTCGTGCCGGGGGGACCCATGCTGCGGGGCGACTACCGGGGCGGCTTCATCGGCTCCGGTTCGTTCAACTGGATTATCAAGGAAAAACAAAAAACGGGCGGCATCACCCCCGAAGAACTGCGCCAGATGGAAGCCTGCGCCGCTCGCAGCAGCGGGCATTGCAACACGATGGGAACTGCCTCCACGATGGCGACGATGGTCGAAGCGCTGGGGCTGACGCTGCCTGGAGCGTCGGCAATTCCGGCGGTGGATTCGAGGAAAAAAGTCATGGCTCGGCTGGCTGGCAGGCGCATCGTCGAAATGGTGAAAGAAGACCTCACGCTTTCCAAAATCCTCACCCGACAAGCCTTTGAAAATGCCATCGTGGTCAACGCGGCGGTCGGCGGCTCGACCAACCTGATTATTCATTTGCTCGCCATTGCCGGGCGCATCGGGGTGGATTTGGCGCTGGAAGATTTCGACCGTATCGGCAGCAAAATCCCCCTGCTGGTCAACCTGATGCCTGCCGGAAAATACCTGATGGAAGACTTTTTTTACGCAGGCGGCTTGCCAGTCGTGCTGAAAGAACTGGGCGGCTTGCTGCACGGCGATGCTATCACCGTCAACGGAAAATCCATCGGGGAAAACTGCGCCGCCGCCGAGTGTTTCAACCGGGAAGTCATCGCCAGCATCGCCGAGCCGCTCCAGCCGGAGGCGGGCATCGCCGTTTTGAAAGGCAACCTCTGCAAAAACGGCGCTGTCATCAAGCCTTCCGCCGCCACCCCCGCATTGATGAAGCACCGGGGCAAGGCAGTGGTCTTCGAAAGCATGGAAGATTATCACGCCCGCATTGACGACCCCAGCCTCGACATTGACGAAAACAGCGTCATCGTGCTACAAGGCGTAGGCCCCAAAGGCTACCCCGGCATGCCCGAAGTTGGCAACGTGGATTTGCCGGAAAAACTGATTTTGAAAGGCGTGAAAGACATGGTGCGCATCTCCGACGGCCGCATGAGCGGCACGGCTTACGGCACGGTCGTGCTGCACGTTTCGCCGGAATCGGCGGTCGGCGGCACGCTGGCGCTGGTGCAAAACGGCGACTGGATTGAACTCGACGTGGCAAACCGCCGCCTCCATTTGGACGTGCCGGACGACGTTTTGCAAAAAAGAAAATCCGCCTGGATAGCGCCCGAACCGCTTGCCTGCCGAGGCTACGTCGGCATTTACCTAAACCACGTGGAGCAGGCGGACAAGGGTGCAGACCTCGATATTTTGGTTGGGAAATCAGGCTCGGAGGTGAGCCGGGATTTGCATTGACGCTTTGATTAAATGATTGAAGATTACATGATTACATGATTGTTGATGGAATGGAAGATGGTGGGATGT
>CAZHLB010001195.1:0-1899 GCA_964533005.1 uncultured Saprospiraceae bacterium | reverse complement strand
CCGGTTTACCTGCAAATTTCGAGGGAGCATATCGTGCTTCACCTGAGCGAGCATCATGGCGATTGCTGCCCCGGTGGGAAGGTTTTTATCGAGTACCGGGGCATCCGGGATTTGCACAAGGAAATCTCTGAAAAGCACTACAAATACTACAATCCGTGCGTGGAGGAAGCTTTTTGGAATGCCTGGTGTATGAGCGTGACCGACCCGTTTGGCAATACGTTATTGTTCAGCGAAAGCAAGGAGGTTTGAATCAAGGTGCAGCCAACTTCGCAAAAATATACCGCTCAATCAGCGCCGCTTCTTCGCCGCCGACTTTGGCTTCCTCGAACATTTCCGGCAACTCATGTCGCCATTTTTCTTCCGAAAATTGCTTGGGCAGGAACAGGTTGTGGCAGCCGCCGCAATTGGAAACGTACAATTGAAGCCCCCGCTGCAAATCAGGAAGCGCTACCGATGCTTTGCCGGATTGGTTGAAATGGTCAACATCCGCTTGCGTGGGCTGTAATTCTTTGCTGACGGCGCATGAATAAAGCAAAACGAGCAGCGCCGCTATTTTCCAGATTTTTTTCATGTCAAAATGGACAAGTTAAGTAGTCAGTCGTGTTTAAATTTCACTTTTTTTCTTTCAACACATAGTCACATAGTTCACATAGTTTTTTGATTATCAACTCTATGTGTTCTATGTGACTATGTGTTGAAGGAAAAAAAACTGATGTTTAATTCGACTCACCTACTTAAAACGTAAAAGCGACCAGCACTCTTGTCTCCACTTTCTCGTGTTCATCCAACACCAAATTGCCTGCGCCTTCCGCTTTTTTCAGGTTCGTCAATTGTGGCAGGATGTTGAAATTAATGAACCAATTTTTGCCACTCCAGTGGATACTGGGACCCGCAAACAAGGCGGAATGTTCCCACTCGCCGTGGGCGATTTCGTTGTGGTTGCGCACTTCAAAACCTACGCCCAGATTGGGTTTCAGGAATTGCATCAAGCCGAAATCTTGCTCTACGACGTATTCTTTTTCCCGCTCCAGTTCCGGTTTTTCGTGTCCTGGTTCGAGTTCCAATTCGTATTCCAGTTCCAGTTCCCCGACCAGATTGTAGGCGAGCAAAGTGTTCTTCATCCGCTTGTCGAGGATGAGTTTTGCTTCAAACTCAATTTCCCTCGGCTTAACCGTGAATTCACCGTACAAAGCTGAGCCCAAAGCATTTGCGACCGGGTCGGTCATTTTCCATTTCCATTCGTTAGACACGCCAGGCGAAAAGCTGGTAGTGAAAGCAGTGCCGTCTTCGTTCAGTTGCGTGGTGGAACTAAGATTCAGGTAGAAAGCAGTTTGCCAGTTCCGTCCCAAGCCGATTTCCATTTCAAGGCGCTGGTCGAGGCGGTGGTAAAACTGTTCCCGACCGGCACGGGAAGTTGCCCAATATTCCAAATCCAGGCTGCCGGCGGGCAGGACGGTGGATTGGTAAGTTCGGCTGAAAACACGGTCTTGCGCCTTGATATTCAGCGCAGTAAGAAGAATGATTGCGATTGTGAGAAGCTTTTTCATCGAAGTGATTTTTTTGCTTATGAAGATTTAGTTTTGATTAGACGGGGCAAAAGTGAGTCGGTGGCAACTGGCTACCAATACCGTTTTTGAAGGGCTTTTGCCAAAAAGTTGGAGAGGTCTTTACCGAAAGTTAGGTAGGAAGGAGCTTGAGAGATTTACCAGCACCTCCGCTCAGCCCTATTTTGTCAGAGGCTTTCCAAGACCTTCTTAGCTCGACTTTAGCCATTTAAGAAAGGTGAGAACCCACAAGGTTGAGTAATTTTGAAGTGACTAAAATTTAAAAACTATGATTACCCATCCAACTGAGTTCTCGGAGCTAATATCGCAATTTGCTCCTTTGTTTTCCAAAAAG
>CAZHLB010001194.1:0-1900 GCA_964533005.1 uncultured Saprospiraceae bacterium | reverse complement strand
AAATCAGGACTTTGTGTTCAAAGCGTGGAAGGGATTTGAGCTTTGAAGAAAAGATACGGGCGAGCCGGTTGCATCGAGGCACAAATCCAGTCTGTTCAAAATCAGGACTTTGTGCTCAAAGCGTGGAAGGGATTTGAGCTTTGAAGAAAAGATACGGAGGAGTCACTGCGAGTGAGAATGACGATTTCAAGATTGGCGTGTTGATTAGGAAAACCTAAGTTTGCAATTCAAAAAATCATCGAACATGAATGCACTGGAATTAAAAGGCAGTCTAATTGAAATGATAGCCAAAGTGGATGACCAGAAGGTTTTGCGCCACCTGTACGAAGTGGTGGCTGAAATACTCGCCGAAACCTGGTCTGACGACTACGAACTCACGCCTGAACAAGAAGCGATGGTTGAAGCAGACTACAAAGCGAGCTTCAATCGGGAGAAATGGATTGACCACGAGGTCGTTATGCAAAAAATGTCGAGATGGCTAAAACCGTAAAATGGACTGACCGGGCACTGAAAACCTACGTTGAAATTGCTACATACTTGGAGGAACACTTTTCCCACCAAGCTGCCATGAATTTCGTCCATGCGGTCACCGAGAAGATTGAAGCCCTTCGCAAATACCCGAATATTGGTCGCAAAGCGCCAAAAACGAAGACGTTGCGCTTCGTTTTGGTGGGCAAGCACCGCCGTCTGTATTATCGAATTGAAGGTAGGTTTCTTGTGATTTCAAGCATTTTTGATACTCGGCAGCATCCGAAAAAGGATATATTTCAATGATTTTCCCGCTCGCCCCGTATGTTCCACGCTTTCCTTTAAACACAAACGCTGCTTCTGCCGATTTTCATCCAGTACTTCTATGCCGTTGCATCAAGGCTCCAATCCAGTCTGTTCAAAATCAGGACTTTGTTTTCAAAGCGTCGAAGGGATTTGAGCTTTGAAGGGAAGAGAACTGCCTGTTGCCTCGCTGCCAGAAAAGCCTACTTTTGTTGGGATTAACAAACACTCAAAACGAAAGAACATGGTAATATTTGATGAGAAGGGGCACGTCTATCCTTACGAAGTTTTTGAAATAGAACTGGCGGAATTTCGAGAGATTTTTGTCGACCAGATGCAAAACAGAGACTACCGCAACGAGCAGTTTGTCAAGTACTTAGAATTTGTGGAAGAGATAAAAAGGACGTTGAAAATTCCGTTTTTTCAGTGGATTGACGGCAGTTTTACTACACGAAAGCCCTTTCCCGGCGATGTGGATGTGGTCAGTTTCATCAACTATGACCACTTCATCCGGCACGGGAGATTTTTTAACCACCTTGGCATGCACTCGCAAGAACTTTATGGCGTGGACGCACATTTTGGAACAACCGCCCCCTGGCGTCATCGGTTTTATCAAACGGCAGTAAACGACGAGCAATATTGGCGAGACGTTTTCGGGTTTTCAAGACCAGATGAAAATCTGGTCAGGCATCCGAAAGGCATCATTAAAATCAAAATTCAATAGCATGTTGGCACATACCAATTTTAAAATCTACGGCATTGTTGAAGAAATCAAAAAAACACATGCCATGATTGACTTGCATAAAAAAGGCAGTGACCCTGCCGATACAATATTGGCGGAACAATTCACCATCCGGGAACGCAAGCTGTTCAAGGAATTGCTGGCTGAACTGGTTCTTTCCGGCGTCAGCTTCAAAAGCACGGCGCCTCTCATCCAACGGTTGACGACTTACCTTGAAAAATCGGATGTGGTTGGGACTTTTCCGAGGGAGCTAAAATCCAATTTGGCGGAAGTGGAAAGGTTGATGCCTGCTGCGTGAGGGCTTCCCCCGGCATATCTACGCCGTTGCATCAAGGCACAAATCCAGTCTGTTCAAAATCAGGACTTTGTGTTCAAAGCGTCGAAGGG
>CAZHLB010001193.1:0-1903 GCA_964533005.1 uncultured Saprospiraceae bacterium | reverse complement strand
AAACAACCCTGCGCCGCAAGCTGAAAGACCCGGCAGCCGCCATGCCCACCGAAGACGAAATGACCTGGGGCATCGAAATCGAGTCCCTCCCCCACCCCATCGCCGGGAGCGAACCGATGACGCTTCACCTCTGGGATTTCGGCGGTCAAAACATCCAGCACTTCGCCCACCAGTTTTTCCTCACCGGCAACTCGCTCTACGCGCTGCTGACCAACGAGCGGGGGCAAAACGACCATTTTGGCTACTGGTTGAGCATCATCGAAATGCTGGGCGGCGGCAGCCCGGTGCTCGTCGTGCAAAACGAAAAGGCGGGTCACCTCGAGCCTATCGCCGACTGGGCAGGCATGAAAGGGCGCTACCGCAACCTCGTCGCCGCCCACCAGGTCAACCTGAAAGAAGCACGGGGCAATGCTCGTTTCGAGGCTTTGGTGCAGGACATCCTCTCGCAGGCGATGAAGTTGGGGCACGTCGGCAAAAAATACCCCGGCTCGTTTGTGCGGCTGCGGGAACGGCTGCGGCAGGTCGCCTCCGGCAAAGACAGTTCCGGCAGCGACGGCAGGCAGTACCTGCACTGGCACGAGTTCGAGCAACACTGCCGGGAGGCGGGGCAGGACGACCCGCTCACCATGCACGACTACGCCACGACGCTGACCTTCCTCGGCGAATGCCTTCACCTCGCCGACACGCAGGACGACGTGCTTTGCGACTTCGTTTTCCTGCGCCCCCGCTGGATTATCGAGGCGCTGTACCTGCTGCTGCGCCACGAGCGGGTGCTGTCGCAAAACGGCATGTTCAGCCGCACCGACGCCCGGCAGGTCTGGTCGGGCGACGAGTACCGGGGCATGCACGACCATCTCATCCGGCTGCTGCTCAACTTCCATCTTTGTTACAAAATGCGGGACGAGCCTCGCTACATCGTGCCGCAGCGCCTGCCCTCGGTCGAGGCTACCGAGCCTTCGCTTGCCCCCGAAATATCCCAAGCGCCCAATCCCTCCTCCCCAATCACGAATCCCCAGTCACGAATCCCCAGTCTCCAGTCCCCAGTCACCAATCCCCAGTCACCCATCACTAATCACCAGTCACCCCTAACCGTTTTTTACCAGTACGCTTTCATGCCGAAAGGCATGCTGACCCGCCTGACTTGCCGCCTGCACCTGCTCATCGAGGAAACGGAGCAAGGGCAGCAGGTCTGGAACGAAGCGGTGCTGTTTCGCCCGGAAAGAATGCGGGCGAGGGCGTACGTGCGGGAGGTTTACGCCAGCCACAAAATCCGCATCACGGTTGCCGGGCAAGACCGCCACGAACTGCTCAACCGCCTGGTGGACGAGTTGGACGACATTCACAAAAAAGCCCGGTACGAGAATTTGCAGGTGAAAAAATTGGTGCCCTGCCCCTGCCAAGCTTGCGTCGCCGCCGGGGAAACCCGTGCGACTTTTCACGATTACGAACAGTTGCAGAAATACTTGCACGGCGGCAAAGTGAAGCAAGTCCCCTGCCCCCTGCTCGACGACGTGGTGGACATTCGGGAAATCCTGCGGCACTCCGGCATCGAGCCTCCGCTGGAAAAGCTGAAAAAAGAAGTGAAAAACTTGCTGGCGGACGGTCGGAAAAAGGAGGCTTTGGCGCATTTGCGCAAGCATTTGCCACACGACAACCGGATGTGGGCAATGCTCAGTCAGCGGAGCAGGTTGGTGGAGGATGAAATTTTTGGCGTCGCCGGTTTTGAGGAGTCGAATTTGGAGGATAACCGGCTGACGGAGCGGATTTTGAGGTTTTTGGAGGAGTTGCCGGAGGGGGTTTGAAAGCTGACCTTTCCGAAAGTTTCGAGGCTGTCTCATAAGTCGCACTGAGTCGCTTGCGTGTCGCTTTGTCATTCTCGCAGAGAACCTCTGAGTCTCGTTTT
>CAZHLB010001192.1:0-1914 GCA_964533005.1 uncultured Saprospiraceae bacterium | reverse complement strand
TTTTTTTCAACAAATGGTAGTAATCGGAAGGTTTAGATGGTTTAGGGAGGTTTAGATGTTTTACCAGCAAAATCTTAAACCCCCTAAACCGCCCTAAACCTTCTAAACCTCAAAAATCAAAATCGCTGCATAATCTTCGTATTTACCCGGTGCAGCGTCTCGTTTTTATTGTCGAAAGTGCCTTCGTAATAAATGAAAAAAGACAGTTTTCGGCTTAGGTTGATGGACATATCAGCGCCCACTATTTTTTGCCAGATAGCATAATCATACGTGGAGTAATTATAATTCACCAGCCTGCCATACATTTCAAAACTCAGCTTACCCGGCACGATATCCTTGCTCATGCGCAACCCGAACATTTTGCTTTTCAGGTAATTGGTTTGCAGAAAATTAGCGGTGACGGAAGCGTACGCCTTTAGCCAGGGAATGCGGCTGAAATTCAGATAAGTGTTCAGGTTTTTAGAGAGGTTCATATCGCTTTTTTGGAAGCGCCAGTTGGCGTTTGCGCCCCAGGATATGAGCTTGGTTGGGCGATAATTAATATTAAAACGCAAGCCCTGCCGGGTCTCGTCGTCAATCAATTGGTCAATATAGTTTTTATAGCTCTCGTAATAAATGATGTTTTTGCGGCTGTCAAAAGAAGTGGTCAGGCTGAGTTTTTGAGAGACTTTGTAGCGCACGGAGAGGTACAAATTGGTCAGGCTCAACTTGCTTTTTGCCTCGTCGTGGATGTTTTCATACAGGTCAATTTCAAAGCTGCCAAACAGGTTCAGGTCTTTCAAAAGCGAGTTGGAATGCTGGAAATAGGCGAAGCGCCGGTCGGTGCTGCCGCCATTTCGCTGCTCGACCAGGGCGAAGGTGGTTTGCTCGAATTTGCCGTCGCCGCTCAACGAGTGACCGAGATATGCGCCTGCTTGCATCAGGTTGAAATTCACGCCATAATCCTGGTAATCCGGTCTCGAACCGGCGATGGCGCCGAGGTGAAAATTGCCCAATCCCTTCTCCAATTGCACCCCGTCAATTGCACCCATGCTCGCAATTTTTTGATTGATTTTCCTTCCGACGCTGATGCTCGATTTTTTATCCAAATCATATTTGACGCTCAGGGAATAGATTTTCAGCGCATCGCTGAAATTGTCCTGCACTGCTTGCCATTCGCCCGCCGTGTGGCGGAAGGTTACGTAGTTGTCGGTCGAGAAGCGGGAGTTGCCAATATTGTTGCCTTGCAGGGTAAAAGCGTAGCGCATCCGGTGCGTTTCCTGGTCGCCGTACATCGTCGAGTAGGATGCTGCCGAGAGCCTGCCTTTGATTTTTTGCTTGTATTCCGGCGCTTGTTTTTCCTCAGTTTCTGGTGTCTGGACGGAGGGCGGGCTGGGCGGCAGGGTGTCTTTTTCAGACTTGGATTTGGCTTCTTTCTTTGGTTTTGCCGGTTCGGTTTTTACCTGCTTTTTGGGCACACGGGCGAAGAATTCGTCGCCGACCTTTGGTTTTTCCGCCATCAAATTGGCGCAGACGCAGGAAGTGGACGATTTGTCTTTGACCAACAAGCATGGTGTGGACAAACCCTCTTTTTGGCAAAAAAGCGTGTCGCCTTTGGCAATGGCTTCGGTGGATGGAAACTTGACGTAAACGTGAAGGGAAGAAACGTAGGATGCCACGCCTTTTTCAAGCGTCGTTTCATTTTGCCCGAAGGCAGGCAGGCAGAGTGCGACAAAAAAAAGCAGGTAGGAAAACTTCATGCACAAAAATCAAAATTCGCTGCCCGAATGCCGATGATTTAAATGCCGGATGAGAAAAATCAACGGCTTACCGGGAAGTAATTGTGGTCGAAGAAATGGAGCTTGGGTTATTTAAAACGGCTGAATTATGCGACACTTTGCAGAAGCCTCGGATTTCGAGCGGCGGGGTTTTGAG
>CAZHLB010001191.1:0-1916 GCA_964533005.1 uncultured Saprospiraceae bacterium | reverse complement strand
GGAATGACAAAAGCGACACGCTTGCGACTCGGTTTGACTTGGAAATGGCTTTGCTTCCGAGGCTCATTTTCTGTTGCAAAGAGAAAAATTCCCGCCGTCAATTTTCCACGAAGTACATGTCCACCTCGCCTTTATTTTTCACCTGAATTTTCCCCCGGTAGGCACATTGAAAAGCGTCTTTGACCAATTCGTGCGTGCTTTCCGAGATGTTCACCTTGCCCGGTGCGCTGTTGGTTTCCATGCGGGAAGCGGTGTTGACGGTGTCGCCCCAAATGTCGTAGGCGAATTTTTTCAGCCCGACCACGCCTGCCACGATGGCTCCCGTGTGGATGCCGATGCGGGCTTCGAAAAAGTCTTCGCCCCGAAGTTGTTTTTCTTCCTTCCAGTTGGCTAAAAACTGCTGCATTTCGAGGGCGGCTTTGACGGAATTGACTGCTGGTTTTTGCTGAAAATTTTCCCCTTCGCCATTGCCTGCCGCCTGCCCGTTTCCAAGTCCCCCGGCGCACATGTAGGCGTCGCCGATGGTCTTGATTTTCTCCAATTGGTACTTTTCCACGATGCCATCGAAGGCTTTGAAACAGTAGTCCAACTCGGCGACGAGCTTTTCGGGCGGCAGTTTTTCGGCGATGCGGGAGAAGTTTTGGAAATCGCTGAACAGCACGGAAACACTGTCGTAGCGGTGGGCGTGCGCTTCGCCGTATTGCTTCAATTCTTTGGCGACGTTGGCAGGTAAAATATTGAGCAACAGCTCTTCCGAGCGTTTTTGCTCCTGCTCGATTTCCACGTTTTTGACGGAAAGCAGGCGGTTGTTTTTGCGTTGCTGCCGGTAGCCAAGCAGCAGGAAAAACGAGAGTGCAAGCGTGCTTCCTGAACCGACCAGGAACAGGGAGCGGCGGGCGTTTTGGCTGGCAATGACAGCTTCCTTGCGTTTCAATTCCACCGCTTGTTTTGCTAAGTTGACGGAATCCATGCGGTGCTCGTGCGCCAGGGAATCGTACTGGTTTTTGTAGTGCGCAAGTAGCAGTTCGTCTTTGACATCTTCCGGTTTCATGCCTTCCACTCGCTGAAATTCTTTTTCCAACTCGCTTTCGATTTTTTGTTTTTGCTGGGGCCAAAGCTGCTGCACCTCCACCAGGGCGCTGTCGAACAGCGCTTCCGCTTCGGGCAACTCGACGTCGCCGGGGATTTTGGGTAGGATTTTTCGTTTCACGTCATATTCCAGCAGGCGTTTTTGCTGCTCCACCAGCTTTTGCTCCCACTCCGCATGGCGCTTGTCTTTTTTCGCTTGCCACTTGTCTTTCACGACGGTTGGCGGCTGTTGAGGCGTGGGCGGAATGTCCACGACGATGCCTGCGTGCTCCATTTTTCCGATGGCAGAATCGAATGCCGCTCCGATGAGCACGTCCACTTCCGCCGGGTTAAATTTTTGGGCAAAATGCTCGGCGGCTTTTTGCAGGTGCGTCTGGTTGTCCTGGCGAAGGGCTTCGTTTTCGATGCCATGCTCCTCCATCATTTCGAGGCTTTCCTGGAATTTGCCGATGGCTTCGCCTTTTTGGAACAGCCGGGAGCGAGGGTTTTTGACCATCGCACGGGCTTCCCGGTTCAGCGCCATTGCCATGCCCAGGTGGTTTTCCATTTTGGCGGCTTCGCCAAAAGCCCGCCTTGCCAGTTGCTCCGCCCGCTCGTATTGCTCGTTTTTGTAAAAAGCATCGGAGAGTTCGAGCGCCTTGTCAATGAGCGCCTGCCCGTGGAGGTTGGGCAATTCTTGCGGTGGTTGGCGGTTCGGACGATTTTGAGCTTGCAGGAATAGGGGGAAAAGGCAGAGGAGAAGGAAGGAAGTTTTCATGGTTGATTACATTTCGATTACATGATTGCAGATTACATGATTACATGATTTTAGATGGAATGGATGATGT
>CAZHLB010001190.1:0-1917 GCA_964533005.1 uncultured Saprospiraceae bacterium | reverse complement strand
GTCCGAAAACAGGCGGCGGGCGCTCACGTCAATGTTGATGCTCCATTCGTAGCTTAGGTCTATTTTGAAGCCTGCGCCATAGACCCAGCCGCCGGAAACGGTGTAATATTCCTCGCCTTTGAACTGCCCTTCCGTTCCGAATGGGCGCAATTCGTACCAGTCGCCGTCCAGTTCCGCTTTCGGATTGAAGTAGCTGGCGCCCAAGCCGAGAAACAGGTAGGGCGTCCAAGCCTTGTCTTTGCTGCCGTGGATGTAGGGCAGAAAATTGAACTCCATCTGCGCCGCCACGTCTGCCACAATGGATTTGAAGTGCAGGTTCCTGGCACGCTCGAAGATGTTCGGCGAGTCCTTGTCGTAGGCTTGAATTTGACCGGCATTGAGACCAAGTTTGGCGCAGACCCGCTCGTTGAAATTGTAGCGAATGGCAGCGCCGCCTGCCAACCCCGGCCGGTCGAGCCGCATGTTGGTGTTCAGGTCGCCGAAATAATGGACGCCGCCGAGCCAGACGCCTGCTTCGATGCCTTGCTGGGCTGCCATTTTGAGGGAGAAGAAAGGGAGGAGGAGAAGTAAAAATGCTTGCTTTGTCACGGTTGTATTTTTTTCGGATTTTGGAAAAAGAGGCGCAAAAGTATCAATCTGAGGACACTAAACGGCTTACTGCACTGGCAAGATATGTTCCACTTGATTTTTCGATTTTGCAATCATGCGGATGGCAGACCTGTCAGCACTTGAAGTGCTGACAGGTCTTGACGCTTCTAAAAATCAGAAAGCCTCCCTCGCAATTCAGCGAGGAAGGCTTTTGATTTTAATTTTTACTCGTGTAGAAATCCGATTTCACTGGTTGCTGACTTTTTGCAGCGTAGCCTGGTACAAGTGGACAATTTTTGCCTGGTGGTCGGCGACCTTGTTCAGTAATTTCAGTTCCTGCTTAATCTCCAGATTCTCGGGCGCTTGCCTGCTCACTCGGAGAGATTTGAGTTGGCGGTTCAAGTCGAGAATCTTGGCGATTGTTGCTCTCAGTGCGGCTTGTGAGTTCAAAAGGCGTTGGAAAACGGTAGGTTCGTTCATTCGACTATGATTGGTTAGTTTAGTTACAGACTGTGATTTTATTTTTTATTCGCCTGGGTCGGACAAATATAGTTTCAGGAAAAGCAGTTTTTCAAGTCAACTTGCGAAATAAATTTTGAAACCGCTGCTTTGATGGACGAACAGGTAAGTGAATACTCCCGGTGGGAAATTTGTTCAACCGAGCCTCAGTTTCCAGCCATGATTTTTTGCTCGATACTCGTTGTGGAGAAGCCTTCGACAAACGGCAAACTGCGCACTTCGCCGCCGCCCGCCAGCACCAAATCTGCGCCAACAATTTGATGCGGCTGCCAATCGCCGCCTTTCACGAGCACGTCGGGCAAGAGCCATTCAATCAAATTCAATGGGGTATCTTCTTCGAAAATCACGACGGCGTCCACGCAGGCGAGAGCGGCGAGGAGATGGGAGCGGGTTTGTTCATCTTGGATGGGGCGGCGCTCGCCTTTCAGGCGGCGCACGGAAGTGTCTGAGTTTAAGCCAATCAGGAGGCGGTGACCCAAATCTTTGGCGTCGGCGAGGTAGTGAATATGCCCCAAATGGAGCAGGTCGAAGCAGCCGTTGGTGAAGACGATTTTCTCGCCGTGCGAGCGCCAGTGGGCAACGGTTTCCCGGATTTGCTGCCAGGACTGGACTTTGGATTGGATTTTTTCGAAGAACACTTTGGTAATTGGTGACTGGTGATGGGTGATTGGGCTGTCCCAGTCACCCATCACCAGTCACTTTTCAAACTTGGCTCATGTGGCTTCTGAGTGAAATACCTGTCTTCAAGTCTTCACGTCTTCAAGTCTGCACGTCTTCAAGTCTGCACGTCTGCAAGTCGCTTTGTCATTC
>CAZHLB010001189.1:884-1918 GCA_964533005.1 uncultured Saprospiraceae bacterium | reverse complement strand
ACCTCGCTGCTGTTTCTCGTGGCGGCGCTGGCAATCTGCGGGTTGCCGCCATTCAATGGTTTCGTGTCGGAGTTTTTGATTTATTCCGGCTTGTTCCGGGAATTAGGAAGCCCGCAACTCGGCTCACCGCTCACCCTGCTGACGACGGTTTTCGGGCTGGTCGTCATCGGCGGGCTGGCGCTGCTTTGTTTCACGAAAGCCTTCGGCATCGTCTTCCTCGGAACGCCCCGGCAAGAAATGGAAGTAAAAAGTAAAAAGGTTAAAGGCAAAAGTGAAGACCAGGCATTGGAGCTATCGCCCGTCGAAGGGGAAAAAGGAAAGCTGCTGCCGATGTATTTGGTCATGGCGCTGATGACTGCCATCGGCTTGTTCCCGGCATTTTTTTTCCGGCTACTTGGCGAGCCTTTGCGCCTGTTTTTCCCGGCTGGTCTCAGCGCCGGATTGCCCGGCACGACCCCGGTCGAAGCGCTCGCCGTCCCTGCGAAAATCCTGGCTAACATCGGCTGGTGCGCCGCCGGGCTGATGGCTTTGGCTGCCGCCGTTTTTTTCATCCGCCAACAAGTCACCGCTCGAAAACCCAAAGCCGCCGGCGCTACCTGGGGCTGCGGCTATGTCGGCGACGCCAGCAAAATGCAATACCCCGCCAGCAGTTTCATCCGCAGCTATCGCAAGCTGGCAGAGCCTGCACTGGCAGTTTTTCGAAAGAAAAAAGAAATCACCGGCATCTTCCCGACGGCAGGCTGGCACGAAACCCACCCCTACGACAAGCTGGAAACCTGGCTGGTGGATGCGCCGCAGCAATGGACAAATAGGTTCTTCGACCGCTTCCGGTTTTTGCAGAATGGCAGCCCGCAGTTTTACGTGCTGTATGGGTTGGTTTTTATCCTTTTGGTGATAGGTTTGCCTTTGGTGGTGGAGATGGTGAGGAGGTTGGTGGAGGTGTTGAGGGAGATATGAATATGCTTATCAGACAGGATAGGAACGCGGATGACGCGGATTGGGCGGATTTTCACGGATTTTCGAAAATCCGTGAA
>CAZHLB010001189.1:0-874 GCA_964533005.1 uncultured Saprospiraceae bacterium | reverse complement strand
GGTGGCTCGTGCTTCGCGGCCTTTCCCCCGTTTTTCCCAACCCCGCAAAAACCCCCCCCAATCCGCGTCATCCGTGTTCCTATCCTGTCTGATAAGGTCTATTTTGAGCAGCAAATGCTTTAATGGCAAAAAATAAGCGGAATGATGAAAGAGGTATTTTGGAACAAGGCAATGAATTTGTTTGAAATACCTAAATTTCAATGTCCCCTTTGTGACAGAGGGTTGCTGATTATTGAAAATGAACAACTAATCAAGGAAACAACTGAATGGTCAATGAAGGCTTATGCTGAAATTGGCGACCCAGATATTTATGAAGGAAAATTTATGGCAATCGCAAGATGTAATAACCCTGATTGTAAAGAAATAACAAGCATTGCAGGTAAAACGAGAATGGTTCAAAACGGGTGGGATAATGGCAGAGACCCTGACACTTATGAATACTTATATGAACCTGAACCGAATTACGACACCACTTATGAAATATGCTTTACAGACCCTGCAATAAAAATATTTAGAACCCCACCTCAAACACCAGATGATTTAGTACGAACCATTGATGAATCCTTTTACCTGTTTTGGATTGATGAAAATTCATGTGGAAATAAAATTAGAATAGCTGTTGAAAAATTGCTTGATTGCCTTAAAGTTCAGAAAACGTTTATCAATAAACACGGGAAAAGAGAAGCCATAAAACTTCACAATAGAATTGTAGAACTCAAAAGTCAAAAACCTGAAATTGCAAATTATTTACTTGCTGTAAAATGGATTGGCAATGAAGGTAGTCATAGTGGAAAAAAATTGGAAAGAAAAGACTTGATAGATGCTTATAGAATTTTGGAATTTAGCCTAAATAATTTGTATGATAAAACCAGGC
>CAZHLB010001188.1:0-1919 GCA_964533005.1 uncultured Saprospiraceae bacterium | reverse complement strand
CCGAGTCCTCCGGGCAGAGATAATACAAGCCGATGCCGGCGCAAGCCTGCATGTTGCAACCCGCCGGAAAAGCGTCGCACTTGAACAAAGTCGCTGTCACGTTGAAATTCAAAATCGGCGTCGGCGGAGCGCCGCAGGTGTCGGCGGCGACGCAGGTGGTTTCCAGCGAATCCTTGCAAGGCAGCTCGAAACAAAGGCTTTCGCAGTCGAAAAGGAAGTCGAATTGCATGGTTGCCACGTTCACCGGCAGCGGCAATTGGTAGCTGGCGAGGACGAGCGTGAACGTGTCGGTTTGCGTGATGGTCACGCCGGTCGGAGCTTGCCCGGCAAGCAGCAGGTCGTTGTCGTCGTCCCAAATCATGCCGCAGGGCAGTGTGATTTGTACCGTCAATTCGTCGTCGAGCAAGGTCAGGCTGTCGTAGCTCAGTTCGTAGGTGGCGGTGATGGTGCTGTCGTCCTCCATCGGCGAAGGCTCGCCCGACAAGGCAACCTGCATCCAATTTCCATGCTCCGAAACTGTGATAAAATCCTCTTGCTGCACGAAAGGGTCGGGCGGGCAATCCTTGAAATAATTGTAGCGGTAGCGCCAATGCACACTCGGTTGCTGGCAGCCCTGGTCGCAGAAATATTCGTCCCAAAAAATGGTCGTCGTCTCGCCGGGCGAGAGTTTTTTCAGGATGACAAAAAAGCCGACCGAAACCGCTCCGGGAGCAAGGCAAGGCGCACTCACCGAACCGACCCCGGTGAAAACTTTTTGCACCGCAATCAAAAAACCGAGGCTGTCCGCCACCAGGCTCGCCGTGTCCACCAAGCCGGAAACGGGCCCACTCATGACGAATTGCAGCGTCAAATCATTCGCCGAACCCGTGCCGACGTTGGTGATTTTCATGCCCTGCCGGTGCGGCTGCTCGCCGCAAAAACATTCGGGAATGCTGGTGATTGGCTCAAAAATCAGCGAAGGCGTATTCGGGTTTTGCTCGATGACGACGATGGCATTGATGAATGCCTGCTGGCAAATCAGCGTGTCGCAACCCCATTCGGCAAAGAGGTTCGACACGCTCGAAGACAGGTCGAAGCCGCAGTCGGTGACCAAAATTTCCTCCGTGAGGACGATGCTTTCGTTCAGTTCAAACAGCCCGTCGCCGTCGCCCACCGAGGCGAAATCGCTTGCGCCAAGCAGTATTTCCAGCACGTTTCCGCCGGGCGATTGGTCTTGCCCCTGGCTCGTGCTGACCACGATGCCGGGTTGATAATTGTCCCTGAAAACGAAGCTTTCCAGCGCCCCGGGGCGGGTGTTGCGCAGGGTGATTTTGCGAAGCAAAACGTCGCCCTTGCTGCCCTTCATCACCGTGCTGTTCACGCTGGTAATCACCAAAAGCGGCCGCTCGACGAGGTAGGGATTGGTCGTGACCGAGGCATTGCCGCCGCTCGAAGTCAGACCGATTTCATTGACAAAAAACTCGGCGTTGTCAATGCAAGCCGCCGCCGGGCAAGCTGCTGATGCTTGAAAATTAACGACTTGCGAGCCGCCGGGCGGCAAATCGGCAAGTTGAAAAACGGGCGCTGCCAGGTTGGAAATGTCCAATTCCGCTGCCCCGCTCACCGAATTGGCGGCGTATTCGATGCCGCAAGCTGCGCCGGAACTGGAGGTGAATTTCACCGTGACAGCGATGCCGGTTAGCGGCGAAATCGAAGTATTGGTGACGGTCACCGAGAACGGCGCTTCCTGGCAGACGAAGAAGGAAACGGGGTTTTGGTAGGTGATGGTTTGCGAAAAAAGCGGGAGGGAAAGCGAGCCAAAAATGAGGCAAGCGAGCGAGCGGGCAAGGGTAGAATGAAGCATGGGCTTGGGTTTTGTGGCTGCAAGTGACCGGGTGACTTGAAGTCTAATGTCGTCAACTTAAGCACGAGACGCGAGG
>CAZHLB010001187.1:0-1921 GCA_964533005.1 uncultured Saprospiraceae bacterium | reverse complement strand
GGGCGGCAAATCCGAAACCCGAAATCCCAAATCCGAAATGGAGAGACGGTTCTACGAAAGGGGAAAAGAATGGTTGGATTAGAAAGTAAAATCACTTTGATTTCATCGTAAAACGTTTTCTGTTACTGAGCCTTCGTTCCAAATTTCACTGGCACAAACGCCGGGTTGGGCGGTGATTTTTTTGGGTTTTGGACTTTAACTTTTGAGGCAATGCCATTGAATTGCCTGCTTGTTTCAGCTACAAGGGCGGCAAACTTATAGCCCTTCGGAAATCTCTCGTGTGATTTGAATAGTTTTGTAAAAAAATGACTCATGCAGCTTGTTCTTGAAATCCAAAATCAAAATGAACTGCAATTGCTTTTGCAGTATTTGCGGCTTTTGCCTTCGGCTAAAATCGTGGAAAGCCCAAGCGCCAAGCCAATTGCCAGCCTTCAAAATGGCAGACCATCCTTCTTCGACAAATACTATGGCAGCTTGAAATCCGACATGACTTTGGAGGAAATTGATGCCCGACTTCAACAAGATGGAAATCCTTATTTAGCTGTTTAACCATTCAATTTACCTTGCTAAAAAAATCAAGACCATGTTCGAGACGACGAGTTTCAAGCCGAAAGCGATAGCCCAAAAAGAGAAACTTTACACCATCGAGGAATACCTCGAAATGGAGGAACATTCCTTGGTAAATCACGAATACGACAACGGGAAAATGATACCTATCACAGGAGGCACACCCTTACACAGCGAAGTCAGAGGTTTGGCAATTACTGCATTAATTAATGCAAGTCGCAAAGCGAAAGAGCCTTTTAAAGTTTACAACAGCGACATCCGCATCCATTTGCCCTTGTTGGGTAAAAGTGTAATGGCAGATGTAGCAGCCGTCGTCGTCGAGCCAATATTTACCATTGAAGAGCCGGTCGGCTTGCTGGCTAATCCGACACTCATAGTCGAAGTCTATTCAAAAAGCTCGGAAAGCTATGACCGGGGCGACAAATTCAGGAAATACAAGACCCTGCCGTCTTTCGAGGAATACGTGCTGATTTCGCAATGGGAACCGTTGGTGGAGACCTTCGTCAAAAAAGACGGACGCTGGATAGAAGGTGAAACTGCGAAAGGTTTGAATGCCAGTATTCACCTGGAAAGCCTCGGGTTGAGCGTCTCCCTTGCAGACATTTATTGGGGCGTCACTTTCGATGAAACTGACAAGCCGCCCAAGCCTCGCCCGAAAAGAAATGGCTCCTCCACCTAACTTTTGACGGGCATTCGACCAGCATTTCAACTCAACTGCTTCAACGCCAACCGAATCAAATCCTCCACGCTTTTCACCCCCGGCTGCTCCTGCAACACTTTATTCAAAGCTTTCTGCGCCTGTATTTTATTCACCTGTAAACTCATCAGCGCCAGCAGCGCCTCCTCCCGCATGGCATTGTTCGCCGGTACAACCGACAACGGCAACTCGCCGGAAGTCTTCATCAGCTTGCTTTTCAAGTCGAGAATTATCTGCTTCGCCGTCTTCTGACCGATGCCTTTCACCTTGCGCAGCGCCGCCTCGTTTTCGCCGATGATGGCGGAGCGCACCTCGTCGGGACTCAGTGTGGAAAGCATCACCTGCGCCGTCGAGGGGCCCACGCCGGAGACGGAAATCAGGTGAACGAACAAGCTGCGCTCGCTCTCCTCGGCAAAGCCAAAAAGCGTTTGCGCATCTTCCTTGACGTGGAAATGCGTCAGGATTTTGACGTGCTCGAGCTTTTCCACCTGGGCGTAGGTGTGCAGGCTGATGTTGATGTGGTAACCGATGCCGCCCGCCTCGACGATGATGTAGGTGGGCGTTTTGAATGCGATGAGACCTTTGATGTATGTTATCATGCAGACCATTCGGAGAGAGGTGGTTTTTGAGAAAAATTTTGAAAAAATTTTTCTCAAA
>CAZHLB010001186.1:0-1923 GCA_964533005.1 uncultured Saprospiraceae bacterium | reverse complement strand
TCTCAAAACCCCGCCGCTCTGAACTCGAACTAACCGAAAGTGTCGAATAAATCAGACTGACCACTTAGTGAACACAGAAGATGCCTACTTTTTTAGCAAAGTCACTGCCTCTGTTGACATATCTCAACGCTCTCCCACCCTCCACTCCTCCAATTTTGAAGCATCGCTGACCCGGCTGACAGGCGGCGACGCACTCGCCTTCCTGCCAGCCCCAAATAAAAAATCAATGAAACGCATCCTTTTTCCAGCGCTGCTTTTCTTGCTTTCCATCGCCTGCCCGGCGCAGACCGAGCAGGAGTTGCTGACGCAACTTTTGGAAGAAGAAAAAAACACGGTGGACGCCCTCGTGCTGTATCCGGCGGAGACGAGGAGCGCCATTCTCGAAGCTTCGCAATTCCCGGAGGCGCTTATTCGGCTCGAAGCCATGCAGTCGAAAACGAGCGACACTTTCAAGGATTTGCTGGCGAATTATCCGAAGGAAACCCAGGAAATGATTTGGGATTTGACCCGGTACCCAGGCTTGGTCGCTGCAATGGCTGAAAATGGCGGCAAAAATGCCGGGGAAATCGAGGCAATAATTGATGCCTACCCACATGAAATCAGAGACAGGGCAAGGACGGCAAGGCTCGATTATTTTGACTTGCTGGTTAAGATAGACCAACTGAATGCCAGGTGGGAACGGGCATTTGAAAGCCTCGTTCGAGAATATCCGGGCAAAACGCAGGACGCCCTGCGACAATTAATTGAACTGCCCGAAGTGCTGACCCTGCTCACCGACGACATTCGCCTGACTGTCCTGGTCGGTGACATTTACCGGAAAAATCCGAGGTGGCTACTCGAGCAATTGGACAGCCTCAGCCTCGTCGCTGCTCGTGAAAATGCAAGGGAATTGGAGGATTGGAAAGCCAATCTCGAAGCCAATCCGCAGGCAAAGGAGGAATTCATTAGTTCCACCTCGGCATTTGCGGAGGAATATGAGTATGATGATGCTTATTATGATTATGGGAAGGACTATGATTATGAAGAGCATACTTTTGTCGAGCATCATTATTACTATCATTATCCTTATTGGTTTGGATATCCGCACTGGTATTTATATCCACGCTGGCGACCTTATCCTTTTTGGTATGATTCGGGGTTTTATTGGGGGCACGGGCACGTATTGATTATCGTTGATTTGCCTTCTTTTTATTTCTGCAATTGGTATTTCTATTACCCGAATCACCACCATTATTACCCGCATTTGTCCTCTCATTTTGCCAACCATTATTATGGTCACCGCACATCGAGCACGACCCCGGTTTCGAGCATGAGAAACTGGAAAAACCGCAATCGGGATGTCGTCACCGACGATTGGCTGGAACGTGGACGCCGCAATCCCGACCAATTTCGAGAATATGGAAAGTTTGAAGCGGAGCGGGAAAAATACAACCGCTCGCACCCTGCCAAGCCGCTTGCTCCCGCCGATTTCCTCGACAAAAACAAAGGGCGCTACCCTACCCTGTCGAAAGACCGGGAACTGCAACGCCAACAGAATGAGCAAATTAAACGGGAAAAAACGCCGCCGGTGAAGCCTCGCATCGAGCCGCCCACCAAACGAGAGCCGATGCAACCACCTCGCAAACCGGAGGTGACGGAGCCTCGTCCGAAACCGCAAATCGAGCCAAAAACCAAGCCTTCCGAAATTCCAAAAGTGGACAAGGCAAGGGATTATCATCGGGACAAGTGGGAAAAATCGCAGCCACCAAAACGGCAGGAAACAGTGAAGCCAAAAACGCAAACCGCGCCGCCGAAGCCAAAAGTGGAAAGGCAAGCGCCTGCTCCTAAAAAAGAGACGAACAAGAAGAATAATGGATGAAATAGTGAGGCTGTATCATAAGTCGTCAAACACGCCTCCAAGTCGCTTTTGTCATCCTGAAAGGA
>CAZHLB010001185.1:0-1929 GCA_964533005.1 uncultured Saprospiraceae bacterium | reverse complement strand
GTGACGGAAAGGTAGAAATTTCTCAACTCTTACGCCTGTCCTGAACAGTTACAAAAAGTCTATCCCGAAAACCATCCGTTTCACATTCGCTATCAAACCGACTTGTTGTATTGGCACAACCTTTTTACGAAAAACCGCCGGGGACAACGAAAAGGATACTTAAAAATAACCTTCAGTCATGCAGAAAAATAAAAGGCTTGTCGAAATAGTCAACACACTCCAGCAGATTGAAAAAGCAAATAAGATGCTTGCTTTTCACTTGCGATTCGAGCAGCCGGACAGGAATGCGATTGAGAATTTCCAACGGTTAAAAGATAGTTTCCTTCATCAATTGGCAGTTCTGCTGGAAGAATATGAGGTTCAGGTGAAGTTGCCAGTGGCGGCTTGACAAGCCTTCTCCTTGCAAGCTGGTTATCTCTTATGATACATTTCTTGTACCGGGATTTTTTGTCAGACAGGCGAGTGTATCACCTGAATGAAGCCTTTTACAATCGGCTTTTTCAGAAGCTGACGAAGAAAAAGCCAGCTCCTTTTTTTACTGTACAGTTCAAAAACGGGGAGAAGTTTTACGACGGCAACCCAATTTTCAGCACGCTGACCGACAACCGCATCGTCCGCATTATTCAAGAAGAACCGGAGTCTGAAACACCCGTCATTTCTGCTTGGCTCGACAAAGCCACCGATAAAAATCTGGATGAATTGGTCATCTCGCTGGAGCTTTCAAAAGAAGCGCGACCAGTTTTGGAGCAACTCATAAAAAAGTGGGTGGTGGAAAAACTTGACCAGCAAGGAATGGAGCGGTTTATTCACGAGACTATCGCTTAAAAGATGAATTTTTGACGAAGTAAAACAGCATACCTCATTTGCAAACGCTTCCCACCTCCTCCTCAAACTTCAACTCCTCCGTCAACTCAAGATAAGTACCATGATTATGCGCAGGGTTCACCCGCGCCGAAACATCCTGAAAGTAAAAATCCGCCAGCCCGCCGATGCCTTTCAATTCGTAGGCGATTTTCACTAAGCAGGCAACCAAGGCTTTCGATTGTTCAGGATGCAATTGCAAATGCTTTTCCGCTGCCCGCCGCTGGTAAGCTTCGATTTGCTGGCTCGACGGCTTGCCAAAATCCACCTCGCTCACCGACGGGTCGGAAGGCATGTAATAAACCAAAAACTCATCGCCCGATTCGAGCGGCATTCCGTTTTCCAGCAAAATCAATGGCTTCGGTTGCAGGGAGGATTTAGCGGAGTAGGCATTGTTGTTTGCCACGAAGGAGTAGGAAATTTCCGGCTGCGGCGAAGCATTTTTGATGAAAACCTTGCCCACTGTTTGCTGCCCCCGCTGCGTGATGGAAACTGCCGGCTCGTAAGGTTTTTCCTTGAAAGAATGGTAAACCACCACTAGCAAAATAACAACAGCCAACAAACCGCCGAAGAAAAGCAAGGTCTGTCCCAGGTACTTCCGGTCTCGCTTGCGCCGATAGACGTTGAGCGGCGTTTCGGTTTCCCGGTCAATTTCAAAGGAATAAAACATCTCGTCCTTGCGCCGCTCCAGGCGGATGCGGCAAAGCTCCTCGTTGATAAAAAAAGTGTACGTTTTAGAGGTGAAAACCTTGAAATCAACCACGACAATTTTGCCGCTGACGTAAATCAGCAGGTGCCCCGTTTTAGCGCCATGCAGCAAGCCGACAGGGTAATTTTTGCCTTCTCCGGCGACGTATGTCCAAGTGTAATGATTCACGGCATCAAGTAGCGATTGGTAAATTTGGCGATTTGAGGCAGGTCAATTTTTCAGAGCGTCGGCAAGTGTGCGCCATTTTTTTCGATAACGTTTCAGCGGCGCTGATGGAACAATTTTAACGGGCAGGTTTTGAAATTTTGCCCAAAGCTGACAGGTGGGAAAAGGCTGGTTTCGCAACAAAAAAATTTATT
>CAZHLB010001184.1:0-1930 GCA_964533005.1 uncultured Saprospiraceae bacterium | reverse complement strand
CCTCGCGTCCCACAAGAATTGTCAGAGAACTAAAACTTTGACCATGCCTGTAAAATGGTTTGACTGCCACCTTGTCCGTACCGAAGATACCTCGAAAGAAACCAAGCGTTTCTGGCTGGAAATTCAAGACGAAAACCACTTCGATTTCCAAGCCGGCCAGTTCGTCACGATGGATTTGCCGGTCGGCGAAAAGCGCCTGCAACGCTGGCGCAGCTACTCCATCGCCAACCCGCCCGACGGCTCCAACCTGCTCGAATTTTGCATCGTCCACCTCGACGGCGGGCTTGCCACCCAGTATTTATTTGATGTCGCAAAACCCGGCACGAACATCCGGTTCAAGGGGCCCGACGGCGCTTTCGTCCTGCCGGAGAAAATTGAAAAAGACCTCGTTTTCATCTGCACCGGCACCGGCGTTGCGCCATTTCGCAGCATGATTCAAGACTTGCACCGCAAAAACCTGCCCCACCAAAACATCCACCTCATCTTCGGAACACGCTGGAAAGACGGCATTTTGTACCGGGAAGAATTTGAGACGCTGGCGCAAACCATGCCTGGCTTTCGCTATTCGGTTGCCTTGTCGAGGGAGGAAGAATTGCCACCGGACGGTCAAAATATGGAGTTTCGCAGGGGCTACGTGCATCAGTTTTACTTAGAAAATTATGCTGGCAAACCCTTGACTGACGTGGATTTCTACATTTGCGGCTGGTCAAAAATGATTGACGAAGCGGTCGCCAACCTGCTGCTCAAACTCGGCTGCGAGCGGTCGCAAATCAAGTATGAGCTTTATGGCTGATGAAACCGGAGGTGGGATTTTGTGTTAATTTCGAGCCGCTATTGAAAGGCATCCTAACTCTAATAAAACATCAATCAACAATCACCAATCACAATGAATACTGCCACAACCACCTCTCCAGTCATGCTCTACACCGAGCAAACGCCGAACCCGGAATCGCTCAAATTCGTCACCAACCGAATGCTCTACCGGGGAACGGCTGACTTCAAAGAGGAAGCTTTCGCACGGGAATGGTCGCCCCTGGCGGCTGCCTTGTTCGACCAGCCCTTCGTCAAGGGCGTCTATATCACGAACAACTTCGTGACCGTCAGCAAAGAATTCAACTACGAATGGTCGGACATCATGCTCCGCCTGAAGGATTTCATCAAAAAATACGTGGAAGAAGGCGGCGAAATCGTGCAGGAAGGCTTCGCCGATGCCATGCAAAAAGTGGAAGCCGAGCGCCACGCCGTCCAATTTACCGGCGAAGACGGCGACACGGCGAAGCGCATCAAGGAACTGATTGACACCTACGTGAAGCCTGCCGTGGAAATGGACGGCGGCAACATCGAGTTCAAATCTTACAACCAGGGCACTGTTTACGTCATCATGCAAGGGGCTTGCAGTGGTTGCCCCTCCTCGACGGTGACGCTGCGGGCTGGCATTGAAGGCATGTTGAAACGCATGGTTCCTGAAGTGCAAGAAGTCGTTCAGGAAATGGAATGAGGGATGAGGGATGAGGTATGAGGTATCAAAAAAAAGCCCCGGTTGAAATCAACCGGGGCTTTTTTGATACCTCATACCTCATACCTCATTTGGACTTTGGACACTTTTGAGACGCGAGGAGGATTGGAACGCGGATGACACGGATTGGGCGGATTGACACGGATTTTTCATCCGTCGAGTGGAAAATCTGTATCAATTCGCCCAAGCCGGAGACGACTATCAAGGAACTTCAAGATTTCATCAACACCAACTTGGCGAAGGTCCTTGAATTCCGAGCGCGAGAGTGTGTTGAATTATTCCCGACGACGGACTTCAACGCTGTTCAGTCTTTTTGCCGAGTCTTCGACGCCATTTCGAGTCCTGATGCACTGCCGTTCATGCCCGGCGGACCGCAGATTCAGCCGCAACTTGCGGGCGACAACTACGTCAATC
>CAZHLB010001183.1:0-1933 GCA_964533005.1 uncultured Saprospiraceae bacterium | reverse complement strand
ATTTTCAATTTTTCAACCGCAACATCCAAAAACCACCTGTCAGCTTTTCGCCCCCCGACCTCGGTCGGGGTAAACCGAGAAATGAAACATCCGAAAATTCCTGCTTTGCTCATCGTCAACTTCCTTGCTGCGGCAGTAACTCATGCTGCGACAGATTGAGGATATCCGGGTACATTCCGTTGGAAATAAAGGTGAAAAAAATGCTGAATCGGCTTTTGATAGTTACTGCGTCCCTTGTGAGTTTGCTGGTAAAAAATACCTGCCACCTTCTTCAAACCCACCAATTCAAAAAGTTTTTTGACCTCAGGCTCGTCTCCATAATTAAGCACTGCCTCCACCAGAAAACGAGGGTCAATGTTTTCTTTTTCAGCGTCTTTTATCCACCAAAACAAGTGGCTGTTTTGACGGATGAAGGCTTTGATTGCCTGTTCGTAATTGACCTTTTCAGTAGTCATGTCTCAATTTTTTTTTGTTTAAAACTTCAGCTTCTCAACGCCTCCACATCTTCAATGGTTTTGGCAATCGCCTTCCCCAAAACCCGGCAGCCCGCCTCCGTCACCACCACATTATCCTCAATGCGCACCCCGCCGAAACTGCGCCAATCGTCCAGCTTTTCGTAGGCAATAAACTCCGTGAACTTCCCTTCGCTGCGCCACTGGTCTATCAATTCCGGGATGAAATAAAGCCCAGGCTCCACCGTCAGCACGAAACCAGGTTCGAGGGCACGAGCCAGCCGCAGGTATGCCGTGCCAAATTGTGTGCTGCGCTGCACCTCGTCCGAGTAGCCAACGTATTGCTCGCCAAGGTCTTCCATGTCATGCACATCCAAGCCTAACATGTGACCCAAGCCGTGCGGAAAAAACAACGCATGAGCGCCCGCAGCCACCGCTTCGTCCATGTCTCCGGTCATCAAACCCAATGATTTCAAGCCTTCTGCCATGCGCCGGGCAGCGGCGAGGTGAGCGTCCAGGTATTTCATACCGGGCTTGAGCGAGGCAATCGTGCTGACTTCGGCGTCGAGGACGATGTTGTAAATGTCCCGCTGGCGAGCGGTGAATTTTTTGTCCACCGGGCAGGTGCGGGTGATGTCGCCGCAATAGTGCAGGTGGGTTTCTGCGCCAAAATCGCCGAGCAAAAGTTGTCCGCTGCGCAAGGTGTTGCCATGAAAATGGTTGTGCAAAACCTGCCCGTTCACACTGAGAATGATGGGATAACCAAGCTCCCCTCCGCAACTCTGAGCTACTCCTGCGGCAATACCTGCCAGAAAATACTCCTTCTGACCCGCCTTCGCAGCCCGCATCACCGCCAGGTGCATGGCTCTGGAATAGTCCACTGCCTTGTCCAATTCAGCGATTTCTTCGGCAGACTTGTGCTGGCGCTGAGCGACGATGGCTTTGATTAAATCCACCGAGGCTTTGCTTTTCAGTTCGCCGACGGGAATGCCGAGCCAGCCCGCCAGCAAAATCATGTTGTCGTGGCGATAGGGTGGCGGAAAATGGATGGTTCTACCCTGCTCTTGCGCCTTTTTCAAGAGCAAAGTCAATTCATCGTAGGGCAAGGTTTTGCTCACTCCTACCCTATCCGCCCGCTCGGCGATGGTCGGTTGAGCGCCCGTCCAAACGATGTCTTCCATCGTCAGTTCATCCCCGAAAATGACGTCCTCGCCGCTGTCGGCGTCGAGGATTCCAGCCAGCGCCGGTTGGTGGTCAATGCCGAAAAAATAAAGGAAGTTGCTGTCCTGCCGGAAGTGGTAAGTATTGGCGGAGTAGTTCATCGGCGCTTCGTTGTTGCCGAGGAAAACGATGACGCCACTGCCGAGGTCTTGGCGGAGTTTTTCCCGCCGTTGTTGGTAGATGTCTTTTGAAAACATAATTGAAGTCACCCTGGATTTCACTCGTCTGACTGAGCCGCTTTTGTCATCCTCGAAGAGGAA
>CAZHLB010001182.1:0-1939 GCA_964533005.1 uncultured Saprospiraceae bacterium | reverse complement strand
GACCTCGGTTTTGGTTTCCAGCGACCAGTCGGGCTTGATATTGTACCGGGTCGAAAATTCGAGGGCGAGCGAGCCTTCCGCCTCCACGTCGGTCAGGGTCAGGTCTTTTTTGACCCAAAGATTGAGCGGCACCCGGTATTTAATCTGTTGATTGTCAATTTCCAGGGTGACGTTTTCCCGGCGGGTGGCTTTGAGCATCAAGCCGTCGTCCGACAGGTTTTTGTCTTCGTAAAGCACGTCGCCGAGTTGCTGGTTGATGCTTTGCTGAAGCTCCGATTTGTAAATTTTGATGGGAATGTGAATCACGCTCGGCTCCGGTTCGAGGTTGACGGCGTCGTAAAATTCTTCCGGGCGGGCAGGCTGCGGTGATTTGCATGCCCAAAAAATCAGGAGGAGGAGAAGGGGGGAGAGAACGGTTTTTTTCATCATGGCAGAAGGTTGAACTAGGATGACTGGGATAACAAAGGATGGATAGGATGGGGAAGTCGGTTTTGAAAGCCATCCAATCCATCCTTTATTATCCCGGTCATCCTAGTTCAAAATGGTCGCAAAAATAAAAACGCACCGCTTCCAGCCAGTGCAACTGTTTTTTCAAGCGGCTTGTCCTTTTTTGCCGAAAGCAAAACGCATTTCATCAATTCAAAAAAGCAAATCATGAAGTACTTCATCGCATCCATTTTGACCTTGTTCGTTGCGGCTTTGCCGCTCATTTCCCAGGAAGACAACTGGGAAAGGCTTGCCGAGCGGCTCGAAGCCAAAGCCGAGCGTTGGGCAACCCAAGCCGAGCGCCAGGCAGAGCGCATGGCTGACCGTTTCGAAGCATCGGCAGACAAGTGGGAAAAAAATCTTGACAAAAATTGGAATCGCAACCGCACCTGGGAAGTCCGCCTCGGCGACCGCTCCCTGGCGATTGCCTGCCCGGAAGGCGTCTATCTCGGCGTCGAAGCCATCCACATTTCTGAGGAAAAAGCTAAAAAACTGGGCTTCACCAATGTTCACGGCAGCTACGTGTCCAAAGTCATGGAACGCTCCTCGGCAAAACAAGCCGGGCTGCAACCTTTCGACTACATCTACGGCGTGGACGAGCAGCGCACCAGTGACAACCAAGACCTCACCGCCATCCTCGAAGACTACAAGCCGGGCGACGAAGTGACCCTGCATTTCATGCGCAAGGGCGAAAAACAAACCGTGAAAATGAAGCTGGGCAGCTACGAAGAATTGGAAGAAATGGAAGACCAGGAGCAGCCACACGGCTTCCTCGGCGTCAGCCCCAGCGGCGACGAAGACCCTGACGAACTGGACGGCGTCGAAGTTGAAATCGTTGAAAATTCAACAGCGAAGGAAATGGGCTTACAGGATGGCGACGTGATTACCGCCGTGAACGGCTACCCGATTTTGGATTGGGACGACGTGGAAACTGCCATTGCCAACACCAAACCCGGCGAGGAAGTCGAGGTGATTTACAAGCGGGAAGGCAAGGAAATGAATGCCAAAAAAGCCTTGAAATCCCAAAAAGATGTCTATCCGGAAAATGGCGATGACGAAGAAGACGAAGACGGCGACGAGGAGGCAAGCTGGAATTGGAATGAAAACGATGACCAGTGGAATGACGACGGGGAAGACCAGGAAGACCGTGCTTTTCTGGGCATCCACGCTGACCTGCTTACCACGGAAAAAGCCAAAAAACTCGGTTTCGAAAATCGCTTCGGCAGCTACGTCACCAGCGTGGTTTCAAACACTGCCGCCGACAAAGCTGGAATTCAGCCTTTCGACTACATCTACGGCGTGGACGAGTACAGGGTAGGCGAGGAGCAAAGCCTTGGCGGCATCTTAAAAAAATTCAAGCCGAGCGACCGGGCGACGGTTCATTTCATTCGCAAGGGCAAAAAATCGGACGTGAACGTGACCTTCGGCAAGCAATCCGAAGCCAAAAAAATGA
>CAZHLB010001181.1:0-1945 GCA_964533005.1 uncultured Saprospiraceae bacterium | reverse complement strand
GATTGGGCGGATTTAAACGGATTTTACATACGTCGTAGGCGTAAAAATCCGTGTAAATCCGCCCAATCCGCGTCATCCGTGTTCCTATCCTCCTCGCGTCTCAAAAGTGTCCAAAGTCCAATGAGGTTAATCAGGTTGGTTTTGGAGTCAAAATCAACCTGATTAACCTCATCAACCTTGCTTATCTACTGCTTCGTCAGCTTGATAGACCTCGCCTTGCCAGTGTCGCTTTCCGTGCAAGTGACCATGATGGTGGTCGGGTTTATCATTTTGGCTTGCACGTTGCTCGCCACTTTGCCGGTCTGCGGGTCAATCGCCCAGCCGTTGTTGAACTCGCCGGGTTTGCCGGGAACGGGCGTCAGGTTTTTGCACCAGACCATGCCGACGGAGTTCTTGTTGGCGTTTTCGCCGGGGCAACCCTGGCAGGTGGCGGCGAAATTGTTTTGCAGCGACTTGATGGAGGAATAGACCGTGCCGCTGCCTGCGTCGGCTTTGACTTCGACGATGGCTACGGGCTTGTTTTTCAGCGACTTGCCAGGTAAATCCTGGTCGTAAGTGGCTGCCCAATTGCCGGACAAGTCCTGGGCGGCAGCGATGCCTGCAAAGGCGAACAGGCTGAATGCGAAAAGAATTAACTGTCTCATTCTTGAAAATGGATGGTTGGCTCAAATGGCGGAAGACGTGCCGCCCGGCGGCACGCATCCACTATTTGAGTTGATTAATGACGAAATTGAAATGGCGGGTGTGAGAAGAGCAGCCCCGGTTTACTGGCAAGTTTGACCGACCGCCGCGATGGTGATGACGTCGCCGACTTTGCAGGCATTTTTGAAGTTGCCGACTTGTGCATTCGAGGTGTTGGTGACGGAAGCAATGTTGAAGGAGTGATAATAGACCCTGTACCTGTTGGTGGCGCTGGCGCTCAGGAAGCTGTTGATTTTATTGATGTTTGCCGAGCTGGTCATGGTATAGACCCAGTGCGTTCCACCATCCGTAGGCGTCACCATCATTTTGACCTGGTCTGCTCCGGTCGAGGTTTGTCCTACCGGAATTAACCAGATTTTTTCGTTGGTAGCGTTTGCAAACGTCTTGTCGATTTTGATGACGAGGCTTTGTGCATCGAGGCTGGCGAAACATCCGGCAGCGAGAAACAGGGAGAGAAAAAAGACCTTTTTCATTTAGCTAAGATTTGAAAGTTAAAAAGTGAAGGTTGGTGAAAACCGCTCGGGATGCTGTGTGCCAACTGCCCTTGTGATTTGATGCTGCAAACATGAAGGCGGGAAGGATGCACAAGCGTCTCAAACAACCTGCATCATCGTGCGCAAGGTTACATGAGCGTCTCAACTTACCTGCATGAGCGTATCTGATGGGAAAATGGTGATTGGTGATTGGTGATTAGTGATTAGTGATTGGGCAGCCAATCACTAATCACCAATCACCAATCACCCAATTTTTCGCCGAAGGCGCAGCCGGGTCTGCCGGATGGTGCCATCCGAAACGCCGAGCATGTTTGCCATTTCATGCGTGGTGAGTTGCAATTTTTCCAAAACCAAATAGCGCAGTTCCGCTTGGGTGAGGTCGGGATGCAGGCTTTTTTGCTCCGAAATAAAGTCCGGGTGGACTTTTTCAAAAACGCTGCGAAAGCGCTGCCAGTCGTCTTCGGTGAGAATGGTGCTGTGGGTGAGTTGTTCGAGGTATTGGCTGCGCTCGCCTTTGTCGGAAAGCCGCTCCATTTCTTGCCGCAGGTTTTCTACCATCTCCGATTTTTCCTTGAAACTATTGGTGAATGCAGCAAGCTCGGTGCGGGCGGTTTCCAGTTCGGCGAGGGCGAGGCGGCGCTTGGTTTGCAGCCTGCGGAAATTGAGCAGGGCGACTAAAATCACCAGCGCCAGGATGAGCAAGGCGGCATTGCGCAGCCAGGTCTGAAGCTGGTTTTCGCTTTCGACCA
>CAZHLB010001180.1:0-1945 GCA_964533005.1 uncultured Saprospiraceae bacterium | reverse complement strand
GCTTGAGGTAGTAGCCCAGCGCAAACACCAGCGCCATCGGGATGAGCAGGATGAAAATGTTTTCCACCGCATTGGTCAGGTAGTCGGGATTTTCGAGCGGGTGCGCCGAATTGACGCCAAACCAGCCGCCGCCATTCGTGCCTGCTTGCTTGATGGAAACCATGCCCGCCACCGGTCCCCGGCTCACTTGCACAGTGTCGCCTTGCAGGGTAATCATGGTGTCTTTGCCCTCAAAAGTCTGCGGCGTGCCCCGGAAGGCGAGGATAATCGCCCCAACGAGAGCGACCGGCAGCAAAATGCGGGTGCAGGATTTGAGGAAGTAATCATAAAAGTTGCCGAGGTGCGTCGCCGTACGTTCCCGCATGGCATTGAAAAGGATGGCGCAAGCGGCGATGCCCGCGCCCGCCGACACGAATTGGAAGAACTGGATGGCGAAAATCTGCCCCAGGTAACTCAATCCCGTCTCGCCGGAATAGTGCTGCAAATTGCAATTGACGATGAACGAGATGACGGTGTTGAAAGCCAGGTGCGGCGACAAGGAAGGGTTGCCGTCGGGGTTCCACGGCAGCCAGCCTTGGTTCATCAGGATAAACATCCCGAAGAAAAACCAGATGAGGTTGATGATGAGCAGCGCCCGAAGGTGCTGTTTCCAGGTCATCTCCTGCGCCGGGTCAATGCCGCAGAGCTTGAAAAAGCCTCGTTCCAGTGGGTTGAAAACGGGGTCGAGCCAGGTTTTTTCGCCTGCGAAAACCCTTGCGATGTATTTCCCGAAGGGTATGGCTAAAAGGATGGCAAGGACGTATATGAGCAGTACGCCCGAAATCTCGGTATCCATATTTTAATGGTTGAAAAAGTTGATGAGGGTTGATATGACTTGATTTAAACCATATCAGTTCACGCAAATAGGGATGAAATTATCAGAATTTTTCAGGCTTCAGCAGCACGTATATCATGTAGCCGAACGCCAGTATGGACAGTATGAAAAGCGCAATCATGGCTTATATTTTTTCAAAGAAATCAATGGATTTGAAGAAAAGCCAGAAGCATATAATTCCAGCTATAAACAAAATAATGGTCAGCATATTTTGGCTTTATTTTAAAGGTGAAATTGTACGTTTACGAAACTTTCAAAATTTCGCAAACGTCAGCGAAAACGTCAGCGAAATGGGGCAATTCAAACGCTATTTCCTGAAAACCTATATCCGATGCCAGACTCCGTCTCAATCAACTTCGGCTGGTTGGGATTGTCTTCGATTTTCTTTCGCAGGTGACCGATATATACTCGCAAATACTGCGATTGTGTGGCATATCCGGGGCCCCATATCATATTCAATATGAAGCGGTGCGTCAGCACTTTTCCCTCGTTTTGCGCCAGCAAAGTCAGCAGCGTATATTCTGTCGAAGTCAGGTGGACGATTTCGCCGTTTTTCCGCACTGTCCTTGCTGCAAAGTCAATGGTTAGGTTGTCAAAAACTTTGACCGGCGACGAGTTTCCGCTTTGCGTCGAGCGCAAAGTCGAGCGGATGCGGGCGAGCATTTCGCCCGTTCGAAAGGGCTTCACTAAGTAATCATTTGCGCCGCTGTCGAGCGCCTGCACGATGTCTTCCTCCGAATTTCGGACGGAGACAATGATGATTGGTTTGGCGTACCATTCCCGCAATTTTTTCAAAACCACCTGCCCGTCTTCATCTGGCAAGCCCAGGTCGAGCAAAATCAAATCCGGCGGATGCATGGCGGCTGCGACCAGACCATCCCTGCCCGTCGCCGCCTCGGCGGTGCGGTAGTCGTTGGCGTGAAGCGTGATTTCCAGCAGTTTTCTGATGGGCGCTTCGTCGTCTATGATGAGGATGGTTGGGTTGTTCATCGAAGTTCTAATTAAGTAGTTGAAGCGAGTTATTCGACACTTTCAATTGATTCCGGTTTCGAGCGGCGGGGTTTTGAGACC
>CAZHLB010001179.1:0-1948 GCA_964533005.1 uncultured Saprospiraceae bacterium | reverse complement strand
CTCGAAAGTAAACCCGCTCAACATCCCCCTCGGCGACAGCACCGGCTTCACGCCGCGCAGCCAGCAAATCAGGGCGGCGAAAATCGCAGGCAGGTTCCACCAGGCATGAATATGCACCGCATCGTAGCGCCTGCAATCTTTCCAGACTTGCCAAAACAGACCGGGCGACAGGTGCGAGTGGTCTTTCGTGTAGCGGTGAAAATAGATAACCTCCACTCCGTCAACGATTTGTAGCTTGCCAATGGGTACTTCCAATTCGAAAACGCCGTTGGCGGTGGTGGTCAGCATTTTTACCTGATGCCCTGCTTTTGCAAGGTTTTCACACAAAAGGCTGGTGGAAAAAATGGGCCCCCCGTAAACCCAGGCAGGCTTGTAAGTACCGATAACGTGTAAAATTTTCATGCGGAAAAACCTGACAATGGCTTTGAAAGCATTTCAAAAAAAAGCCTTCCGGGTACCCGACGGAGGAGTAGCAGAGTGCTTTTGACCCAGCCATTTTGCAAGGAAAGGCTCGATTTGATGTGCCATTTCCTGATTGCCTTCGACGCTGGGATGTTCATCAATTTCATTGTCGTACTTGGAGAGGGGGATGGTTTTGCGCAAATCAAGAAACTGGCAGGTGTCCACGACTGACAAAATAGCTGGCTCCAAGTTGTAATCGCTCTCGTCAGGCAGGTAAACCACGAGGAAGGGAATCCCTCTGGCATGGCATGCAGCTTCCATTTTTTGCAGCAGCCGGGCGGTGATTTGTTTGCCTTTTTCCACCAACTCGACGCTGTCGGTGGAAGGCAGATTTTGCGGATTCGTCAAGCCTCGCCAGGTAAGTTCGCTGCCTTCCAAATCAACAAAGGGATGCTTTCTACCAAACCTGTGCAGCATGTTGAGCCAGTTTGAATCGGGGTAATTCCGGCGTTCGTGGTGCCCGATGACGCCATAGACTACCAGTTCTACATCGCAAAAGCGAGCCAAGGTCTCGTCTAATTTTTGGGAAGCCTGAATAGTGCTCCAGCCCAGCACGGCGCTGTTGATGAACTTGTAATTCTCCCATTTTTGACCAAGCAACCAAACATAGCTTTCATCGTCACCAATGCCTTCGCCGAAAGTGAAGCTACAGCCGAGGAAAACGACTTTTGGCAGCAGGTAAGAGCCAGGCGTGGTGCGGTTGCCGAAATCATCAATTGTGTAGCGGGCAGGCAAGCCGAAAGGTGTGAATTGCCTTCCAATGGTATTGGGCTTGTGTCGCCAGCCGTACAAGGTGTCCGGTTCGAAAATGCCAATTTGAGCGGGTCCCAAATGCCGCTCTTTCAAAAACCAAAGTTTAAAAAGGGCTTGCCGGGTCAGGCTGTCCTTCCCATTTTTGATGAAGGAACCAACCACCGCCAGCACTGACACGGTGAAAAAAAACGACAGGCTACAGGCTGCCAACTTATGTTTCCAGGTAAACTTCCGAGCGTGTTTGGACATGCTTGCGCTTGTTTTAGTAGCGTCAAGAATTACCATCGGTTTTTTTACCAGACTTGTTCAAGGTCTTTGCCGGTGTAGCTGTGTTCCCGCACCGTCCAGTAGCTGCCGGCTTTCTTTTTCAATTGAAGCGTGTCCTTGTTGAACATCCTGTAAATGAGCGAGATGGGAAACAGAAACACAAAAAACACCAGCGACAAAAGTACCTTCGACATCACGAAACCCATCACTTCGGCAAGTTTGTACCAAGCCCAATGAATCCACCGGGCAAGGGATGGAATGAAAGCCCCGATGATGCCGACTGCGACGGCAATCGTCACCAAAACTTTAACGTGGTAAATCAGCCAGAAAATCAGCAAGCCGGTCACGATGACCAGGCAGGTTTCTATTTGCTTTTCTCTCGTATTGACAATCTGCATGATAATTCAGCTTTCAGACTTCAAATTTCAAGCAGTTTTTATTCGAGCGGCGGGGGGGTGGTGGTGGG
>CAZHLB010001178.1:0-1949 GCA_964533005.1 uncultured Saprospiraceae bacterium | reverse complement strand
GTGAAAATCCGCCCAATCCGCGTCATCCGCGTTCCCATCCTCCTCGCGTCCCACGTTGCGCCACGATGCTTTTATAGCAAGAATTTTTTTTCAGTGACATTTTTGCCTCTCCTGAAAATCTCATGAAAAAACACATCTGCATCATTGGCTGCGGCACATTCGGCTCCTATTTGCTGAAAAGATTGCTGGAAAAACACGGCGACCAACTCTCCATCACCGTCCTCGAAATCGGCAACCGCAAAATCCAAAGCGAAAGCGAAATAGGTCTCGACTCCATTTCCGAACATTCCAAAGTTTCCAAGGATGGCAGGTATTTCGGTTTGGGCGGCACCTCCGCCCGGTGGGGTGGGCAAGTATTATTTTTTGACGAGCGGGACAACCCGGCAGGCGATGAAGCATGGCATGAAATCGTCCGAATTAATGAGCGGCATAAAAATATAGTGCTCGAAAAGCTGCTCGGCGACAATGCTAAATTCAGCATCCCGGAATATGACGGCGCAATTAAAACCGGAATATGGCTGAAATATGCGAAGCGGAATATGTTCAGCCGCTTAGATAAAAACAGCCTGAAACAGGTGCAAATATTGCCCGACCAGCGGGTCGTTGATTTTATATTGAATGAAGGAAAAATAGCCAAAGTCGTCTGCAAATCAAGGGACGGTAAATTGCAGGAAATAAGCGCCGATTATTTCTACCTGACGGCTGGCGCATTGGAATCATGCCGCCTTTTATTGTCGCTGAATAAAAAATATGGCTTGCTCTCCGGCACGGATATCGGCAATAATTTCGGCGACCATATTTCCACCGAATTATTCCATGTTCATCATGCAAAACCCGTCATCAATGGCATTGATTTTACACCGCAATTATTGAACGGCAGCCTCGTCACCCGGCGGATGATTGTGCAGGCTGAAAATGGCACGGTTGGTTTTCTCCATACTGTATTTAACAAGGATATCAAAGCATTTAAATTCCTGAAAGAATTGATGTTCGGCAAGCGCAGCACGACCGTCAGCATAGGTGAATTAATTCAGGGAATTGCCTTTCTTTTCAACTTCGGATTTCACCTGCTTTTCAAAAAGAAATTATACGTGGACAAGCGACAATGGAGCCTGCAATTAGATATGGAGCAGCCCATTCCGAATGGCAATAAATTGAGCCTTTCGGGTGAAAAAGACCAATATGGCGAGGCAGTTTTGCATATTGATTGGCAAGTATCGAAAGCCGACCTTGATATCATTTCCGAAGTGCGAAAAAAAGTGGAAAATATGCTGGTGGAAAATGGCTTGAAATATACGCCGCTTTTCAACCCGGCGGCTACAAATAATAAAGTCGAGGACGTTTATCACCCGGTCGGCTGCCTGCGAATTGGGCGGGATGAAAAGGCGGTAGTTGATTTTCAAGGGCAGGTGAAAGGCATTGAAAACCTGTTCCATTTTTCCACCGGGATATTTCCGAGCGCAAAATCAATTAATCCTTCGGCGGCGGTGATGTGCTTTATCGAGGAGCATTTGGAGCGCACCGACGTTTACGAAACTTTCAAAGTTTCGTAAACGTGAAGCTCCTGCGTTTTGAATAGAAATGACATTTCTTGCAGAAATGTCATTTATGCCCAAGTCTTGACAGGCTGAACATCAATCGTAGCAGGCAGTTTTAGTGAAAAAACTAAAAGCTATGGCAAGAAGAGTTTTTGTCCCCAACGCTCCTGGAAGGGGCTTATGGATTGCAGCATTCATCATCGGCGTCCTCGGGATTTTAGCGCATTTCGTACCCATGGGAGATTTGTCGAGATACAGTTATTGGCTGTTGCTGGCGGGCTTCGTGATGCTGCTCATCGGCACTTCTTCCAGGAATCTTTGACCGTGTCGCCAAACTCCAGTTTGGCGATGGGCGACACCGCCAAACTGGAGTTTGGCGGCACGGAGGCTTCACTCAAACCCGGCATGAGC
>CAZHLB010001177.1:0-1949 GCA_964533005.1 uncultured Saprospiraceae bacterium | reverse complement strand
CCTTGAGGGGGGGCAGGGGGGGTGGTTGCGCTGCCCCCAAAACCCACACCCTCTCCCGAAAAAAGGAGGTGCAGACCAATTTCCTCCCTCCCTTTTTCAAATTAAAACAGCTTAAAAATGAAGCGTTTTTTAAAAATAAAAGCCATGTTGACGATTGCCTTAGCAATCATCGTGGCTACCAGTTGCAAGGATGATTTCCTTGAATTTACCCCCACCGGGGTCGTCTCCGACGCCGACCTAAGCTCGGTGGAAAATGCAGAAAAAATGGTCATCGCCGCCTACGCCAGCCTCGGAAACGACGGCTTGCTGGCGCACCAGTTCGAGGACATGTGGGCTTACGGCAGCGTCCGCAGCGACGACGCTTACAAAGGCGGCGGCAGCATCGGCGACCAATTCGACAGCCACATGGTCGAGGTTTTCAACCTCAACACGCCCGCAAACGGCAATGCCAACTTGATGTGGGTTTACCTGTACGCAGGCATTTCCAGGGTGAACGACGCCATTCGCCGCGTCTCGGCTTTGGGCGACGCCGAATACCAGGCGGAGGCAGGCGTGAGCAAAGCGCAGCGCATCGCCGAAATGCGGTTCGTGCGGGGGCACTATGAATTCATCTTGAAAACCCTGTACAAGTACCCGGTTTTCCTGGATGAAACGGTGGCAAAGCCGGACGTCATCAACATCGGCAACCGGGAAAAAACTGACCAGGAAGGTTGGGCTTTAATCGCCGAAGAGTTCCGTGCAGGCGTGAAAGATTTGCCCGACACGCAAGGCGAAGAAGGCAGACCGACCCGCAACGCAGCACGGGCATACTTAGCTAAAACGTTGTTGTTCAAGGCTTACGTGCAAGGCGACGACCACCAGGTGACCAGCGTCACCGCCTCCGAACTGGAGGAAGTGGTCAGCCTCGTCACGACCATCGAAGGCACGGGCGAGTACTCGCTGTACGATGATTTTGCGAAAAATTTCCTCTGGGAATTCGAGAGCGGCAACGAGTCGGTTTGGGCAATCATGCGCTCGATTGACGACGGTTCGCCGGAAGGTCGGGGCAATTTTTCAACAGGTTTGACCAGCTCGATGGGTCCCGGCTACGGCTGCTGCTCGTTTCACCACGCTTCGCAAAACCTGGCGAACGCTTTCAAGACCGACGCAAACGGCTTGCCGCTGTTCGATAGTTTCAATGAAGCGCCCGACATCCTCAACTCCGCCGACGTGCTGGCGAACAATATTGACCCCCGCATCGCCCACACCATCGGCATCCCCGGCATGCCTTTCAAGTACGACCCGACCCGCATTTACACGGAATCGTACGCCCGTGTCCCCGGTGTTTATGGTCATAAATTGGGCATGAAAGACCAGGAATTGCCGAGTTGCCCGTGCTTCCGGCAGTACCAGGCGTTTTTCAGCATTTCGAGGAACACCGACCAAATCCGCTACGGCGACCTGCTGCTGATGAAAGCCGAAGCGCTCATCGAGTTGAACCGCCTCGGCGAAGCGTTGCCCATCATCAACGCCATTCGGGAGCGGGCGGGCAATGCCGCCAGCGCCAGCCGCCTGCTTTTTGCCGACGGCAGCCCGACGGGCAAATGGAACGTGGGAACGTATTCAGACCTCGGCAGCCAGGACAACGCTCGCAAAATCCTGCGCTGGGAGCGCCGATTGGAGTTGGCTTTCGAGTCGAAACGCTTCTTCGATTTGGTGCGCTGGGGTATCGCCGAGGAGACTATCAATGCCTATTTTGACAAGGAAAAGACCCGGCGGGATTATTTGATTGATGCGCATTTCACGCCTGGGCGGGATGAATATCTGGCAATTCCGCAGCAGCAGATAACCATTAGCCGGGGGTTGTACGTGCAGAATCCGGGGTATAATTGATATAGTCCGTCCCGGAGGGACGCAACATCGGTAGCAACGACCAACGCCCCTATTTCCCAGTCCCGTAGGGACGCAAC
>CAZHLB010001176.1:0-1953 GCA_964533005.1 uncultured Saprospiraceae bacterium | reverse complement strand
CTTGAAGTGCTGACTGGACTAAAACAGCTTCAAAATTTGGTCAGTCCAGTCAGCACTTCAAGTGCTGACTGGACTAAAACAGCTTCAAAATTTTGGGCAAAAAAATGAAAACGCCCACCGCCGCCGCTCCGATGGCGGCAATCAAAACCGCTCCTGCTGCCACATCTTTTGCCTTGCCAGCCAGGGGGTGAAATTCAGGAGAAACCAGATTTGTCAAATGTTCCAGCGCCGTGTTCATTGCCTCGGCGGCAAAAACGAAGGCAATCGCCAGCGCAACCAAGCACCATTCGTTGACGGTCAATTCGAAAAAAATGCCCGCCACAATCACGCCCACCGCGGAGACCAGGTGAATCCTCGCATTCGCCTCCGAGCGAAGCAAACCGATGATGCCAGCGAAGGCAAAGCGAAAACTATTGAACCATTTTCTCCACATTCGTTCCAGCGGGTTTGAGTTGGTAAGTGCCAAAGATGCCCAGGTGGGGAGAGGTTTTGCTGTCGAGCGCCTTGAAGCCGATGCACTGAAAGTGGGGAGAAAAAAAGATGTGGTCGAGCGGAATTTCCGTCAGCGAAGCGCCGCCGGGCGACATGGTCACGAAACCGGAGCGGCTCTCAATCAAGCCGGTGCGCTCCCGGAAAAGCTGAATTTCATTCGACCAGGACACGGCATTGAACTCGCCAAAAACCACCGACGGCAATTTTTCCCGGCTGATTTCGAATGCGGCGCTGTCCAAATGTTCCTTCAATCGCTTGCGGTAAAAATCATTCAATGCCGGTTCGGTGTGAACGCCAAAAAAGGCGAGTGGCTCGCCATTGACCTGAATTATGCCTTTCAAATTGGGGATTTCCTGGTAAAAAAAAGTGTCCACCTGTTCGATGGGGAAGCGAGAAAAAACAGCCATTCCAAACAGCCCGATGTTCACCAGCGTGTGCCGGTAAGGATAAATTGAATCAAAGGTTTCGTTCAGCCAGAGGCTCCAATCTGGTGTCACTTCGTGGATAGACAAAATGTCGGGATTGGTCTCGCAAATGGCGGCAAATGCATCTTCCGGGCTTCCGATATTGGTGATGTTGACGTGGGCAATTTTGAGCGTGAGCGGCTTCTTTTCAAGGGTCGGATTGGGCTGCAATTCTCGCCGGATGACGGTTTCCCGCCACCGCTCGATGCTGTCGTTTTTGACGGAAAGTTTGAGCCACATGCTCAAAATGGCGCAGCATCCAAAACAAACGAAGGTGAGCCGGGACTGCCGCAAAAACAAGAAAACCAAGCCTGCCGCCAGGTAAAAAAGCATGAGTTGCACGGCATAATTGACGACCCAAGCAAAGCGGGAAATGAAATCCGGGAAGATGCAAATCACTACCCCCAGCCCTGCGCAGGTGGCAACCGTCAAATGAAACAATGGATGGGAGAGTAGTTTTTCGACCATTTTGGGAAGGAATAAGTGAACAGTAGAAATGCAAAAGTAAGTCAAAACCCGCAGCGGCTACCAGCCTACCTTTTTTTCAGAAAAAACTCCTTGAGCAATGCGGCGCTTTCTATCTCCAAAACACCACATTCGACCACCGTTTTTGGATGCAGCAGTTCTTTGCCGAAGCGCATGAAACCTCGTTTTTCGTCGCTTGCACCGTAAACCAAACGACCCAATTGCGCCCAAGCCATCGCCCCGGCGCACATCACGCAAGGCTCTAAAGTCACGTACAAAGTGCAGTCATTCAAGTACTTGCTGCCCAATGCGTTGGCGGCGGCGGTCAGAGCGAGCATTTCGGCGTGGGCGGTCACGTCTGCCAACAACTCGGTTTGGTTGTGCCCCTTGGCGAGGATTTTTTGCTTGCAAACAACCACCGCTCCCACCGGGATTTCGTCTTTTTCAAAAGCCCGGTGCGCTTCCTGCAAGGCTTGTTTCATAAAATATGTGTCATCCATGGAAATTTTAGACTTTGGACACTTTTGAGACG
>CAZHLB010001175.1:241-1959 GCA_964533005.1 uncultured Saprospiraceae bacterium | reverse complement strand
AATTTTCAATTTTTCAACGGCAACATCCAAAAACCACCTGTCAGCTTTGGGCTCGGCTCTAAAAAAGTGTCAACTACTTTTTAGCCTTCGTGAAACATCCCAAAAATTTTTCTCAAAAACTCACCGCTCTCCAATTCTGCCACCGCAAGATTACCTGTTTGAAAACAAACCCGGTTCTTGCAGTTTTTCCGCCTTTTCCGCCCACCTCAAAAACTCCTTCCGCCACCCGCCCGGGTCGAAAATTTTAGCCCCTTCCGCCCAGCGCCGCACCTGCTTCCACGTCAAATCGCCTTTGTTTTCAGAGCCTTTCAGCAACATCCCATAGCCTGCGACGGCGGCGGTGAAGCGCATGTTTTCGCTGGATTTTTCAAACTTGGTCGTCTGCGCCAGCAAGTCCAGCGCAAGCGGAATGCTATTCTTTTCGCCGGGAATTTTGTAGCGGCAATCAATGCGCAAAGCAGCATTTGCATCGAGCGGCTGTTTCGGTTTGACGCCAGTCAGCCACGCCATCGAGCGCACTTTTTCATTCCAGGTCTGCGGCTTTTTCACCGGCACGATTTCGTAGAGAGCGGTGATGCACTGGTCAGCGCCGATTTCGCCGGCGTCTTTTGTGTCGTCGAAAAATTCTTCCTGTTCCAGCATCCGGTTTTCGTAGCCGACTAAGCGATACTCTTTGACCAATTTTGGGTTGAAATGAAGCTGGATTTTCACGTCCTGCGCCACCGTGAAAAACTTGCCGAACTCGTCCACGAAGACTTTTCGTGCCTGGTCGAGGTTGTCCAAATATTCATACGTGCCGTTGCCGTGATTTGCCAATTGCTCCATTTGAGCATCCTGATAATTGCCCGTGCCGACGCCAAGCACGGTTAGGAACACGCCCGTTTTGCGCTTGTCTTCAATCAATTTCACCAGTTCCTCCTCGCTCGAAACCCCCACGTTGAAGTCGCCGTCGGTGGCGAGCACGACCCGGTTGTTGCCATTGGGCAGGAAGTTTTTCACCGCTATTTCGTAAGCCTTGTGGATGCCGCCTTCGCCGTTGGTACTGCCGCCCGAATCGAGCCTGCGGATGGCATTTCGGATGGTTGAAAAGTCTTTGCCGGAGGTAGATTCCAGTGCCACGCCTGCCTCGCCAGCGTAAGTGACGAGGGCGACCCGGTCTTGCGGGCGCAATTTTTCTGCAAAAAGTACGAAGGCATCTTTCAGCAAATCCAGCTTGCCGGGGTCGCTCATCGAGCCGGAGACGTCCACCAGGAAGACGAAATTGCAGGCAGGCAACTGCTGCCGGGGAATGTGTTTGCCCTTCACGCCGAGGCGCAAAAGTTTGTGCCCGGACGCCCAGGGACAGTCGCTGATTTCGCCGTCCAAAGCAATTGAGGATTGGGGATTGGGGAGTTGGGATTGGGTCAGGTCGAAAGGGAAATAGTTGACAAGTTCTTCGATGCGGATGGCAGCGGGCGGCGGGAGTTGGTCGTGGTCGAGGAAGCGGCGGCAGTTGGCGTAGCTGGCACCGTCGGCATCTATGGCGAAGGTGGAGACGGGTTGCTGGAGGGTGTTGGTGAAAGAGTTTTCGCCGTAGTCTTTGTAGTTCTCGCCGGGGGCGGTGGGGTCTATTTCTTTCAATTCGGGCGCTTCTGCAGGAGACGCATAAGTGTCACCAATAAGCGGCGGTGGGGGTGGCTCTCTCCGCAAACTTCAAACAGGAAATCGAAATTTCGCTA
>CAZHLB010001175.1:0-231 GCA_964533005.1 uncultured Saprospiraceae bacterium | reverse complement strand
TCTTTCCAAGCCGTTGAAACATCTGTTGTTTGGTGGCTGCCTGCAGTGTTTTGGCAGGCTTGCCCCAGCCAAATCAGCGAGCCAAAAATCAGGGCTGCGTAAAGAAAGCTCCACGTGGTTTTCATTGTGCGAACAATTTGAAAGCCGACCCACATTCAGAGGTCAAGAGCTAAAGCTGACAGGTGCGAAACGGGTGGCTGCCGGGGAAAAAATTGAAAATTTTTTCCCCGG
>CAZHLB010001174.1:0-1960 GCA_964533005.1 uncultured Saprospiraceae bacterium | reverse complement strand
GGATATACATTTCAGCAGGTTGCGTTAATCCTGCTTGTATTGTGAAGGCGCAAAAGGAAAGTAAAAAGAATGTTTTCATAAAAGATGTTTTTACGATGATTGAAAACCAAAGCCAAGTCAACTCAAATTTTTGTTCAAAAAATCTTTTTCAGTCGCCATTGAACTAATCTGTCAAAACCACCTTCCCGATGCCGAGCATTCGCCCGTCCGCTGCCGTCAGTTGTAGAAAATACATTCCAGCAGGCAATCTTTCCCGCTCCACTCCCAGTCGCTCACCCGCCCGTGCCGACAGCTCACGGAGCAAGTGTCGCGATACATCGCTTAACAGCAAGCGACACGGCGGCGCATTCGCCGGAATACTCACAAAAAAGGCATCGGAAGCCGGATTAGGAGAGACGAGGAGTTGCCCAACAGGAAGCGTTTCTTTTGACGCTACGAACACAAAGGGCAGCGAAGGCACACTTTCACAGCCATTCGCTCCAAAGGCAACAACGGTGTAAATTCCCCCCTCCGTGATTGGTATTGTTTGCCCGTTTTGATTTGGAAAAATACTATCATTTAAAGACCATTGCCAGAAGGCAGCGTTGCCGGGCGTGAATAAAGAACTGCTGTCCGGTATAATGACTGGCTGCGCAGGCGCAGGCAGCAAGATTACTTCTACAGAGCCTTGATTGGAAATGCCGCCGATAGTCACCGTGACAGAATATACGCCTGCCGCAAAAACAGTATTGCATTGCCCGGTGCTTCCCGTTGACCATAAATAGGAATCGCTTGCCGGGGCACAAAGGACCGTGCTTTGATTCGGACAGATTTCCGTCTCGCCTGAAATCGCCACTGGCAGTAGCAAACCAGCCTGTGTGAGCGTCACCGTAAAAGCGGTGTCGCAGCCAGTGACGGTAATGCCGGTGCTTCGGGCGGCAGGGTCATCGTTTGCTAAAAATTCGACAGTAATGATTTGCGGCAACATCCCACCTGTCGCAGGGCTTATTTCAGTAATCCAGTCTACCGTATCGAATATTTCCCAACTGTCGCAATTACCGTTCAAGGTGAAACTCAAGCTGCCCGGCGAAGCATTTGCCTGGAGCAGCAAGGGGTTTGGATAAAAAACCGGCGCCGCTCCAGCTTGATGAATCATCAATGGAATACTCCATCCGCAGCCGGAAAGCGTCAGGGTATCGGAGCGGGGAGCGAGGCTGGTGTTTTCGGAAAAATGAACAGTGACCAAGCTTTGTCCAATGCCACCTGTGTATGAAGTGAGGGAGTCAATCCAAGCGCCTTCGCCGGAAATTGTCCAACCGCTGGCACAATCTGAAAAGATTAAAAAAGAGACGTTTGTAACAGCAGCGTTCACCTGGTGCATGGTCGGCTGGGCGCTCAACGTAGCGCCTTGTTGCACGATGAGCAGGGTGTCATCAATGCCGCAACCACTCAGCAGGAGCATGGCAAAACGAGGTGAAGCTGTGATGTTGGCTGCGCAAATGACGCTCACGCTCGCCGGTGCGGCGCTCGAGTCAGGATTGAAGGAAAGCCATGTCGTCGTGTCTAAGTTCGTCAGCTTCCATGCACTGCAATTGCCTGAAACGGAGATGGAATCAGTTCCCCCTATCGCTCCGAAGTTGAAGTTGGCTGGCGTGGCAACAAGTGTTGCACCGATGAAAGGGACAGAAAAAACCTGCTCCGTTTCACACCCGTTCGCTCCGGTGACTCGGCAAGTATATTGCCCGGCAGCAAGGTTGGCAACATCCTCTAAAGTTGATATCAAAGCATTGTCTTTCAGCCACTTAATTTCAAATGGTGCAATGCCCGAAAGGGAAATTTCCACAGCGCCGTTTTGCTGACCATAATTAGCCGGTGTGATTTGGACGAGTTGAATTTGTGGTAATTCCGTGTTTTGAACAAGCGTGGCAGAACCGGTGGTCGTGCAGCCATTCGCCGGGTTCGTGACGGTCACGGTGTAGGT
>CAZHLB010001173.1:0-1961 GCA_964533005.1 uncultured Saprospiraceae bacterium | reverse complement strand
CAACTACTTTTTTGCTGCCGTGAAACATCCCAAAAAATTTCATTTTTTTTCTCTCCAAAAGGCTATTTTCCAGGTGTCAGCTTTTGCTCCAAAATTTCTGTATTTCGTTCTTTCGTGAATTAACGATTTCACGAAAGAACGAAATAAAACCTACCTCTCCGAATAGCTCCCGCAGCCGGGATGCCAGCTTCCTTCCACCGTTAATTTCACTTGCACCTGTCGCTCCATGCCTGCATCGTCAAGGCATTTTTCCTTCGTAACGAGCACTTCGACGGGCACGGCTTTGCCCCGCAGGTTCAGCTTGGCGGCAAAAAATCGCTGGTTGACGGCGATGGTTTTGCCTTCCGGCAATGGCGAGGGGTCGGGAAATGAACCGGTCAAAGTATCCGCACCGTAGCTGTAAACCAGCACGGTCGGGAAGGAGCCGTCGCTGGCTTTTTTCATTTTCAAAATCCAGCCAGGTTCGTTGCCGACGGCGGTGAGGTAGTCTGCCGGGTCGCTTGCGGCAATTGCCTGTGATGCAGATGGGGATGAAGGAGACGGAAGCGCCATTGAATCAGCAGCGGTGGTGTCGGCAGCAGCGACAGGTGCAGTTTCTGATTCAGAAGTTGGCTGGTTAGTGCAGCTCAGGAAGACAAGAACAAGAAGCAGGATGAAAAGCAGATTTTGCATAGCGAAGAAGATTTAATGAAAGAACGAAAGCCAGATTTAACGAAAGAACGATTTAACGAAATCGCCAACTGCTTTCGTTGAATTTGGCAATTTTGACAGCCACAAAATAGGCGGCATTGCAAATTGCGCAGCCTACATTTATCCCAAAACTTTTCAACATGACAACTAATACAAACCGCCGTTCCGCCATGAAAAACATGGCAATCACCGCTGCCGGCGCTCTCGCCCTGCCGGGTCTGTCCGCTGCCGCAGCACCTAATTTTTCAAACATGAAACAAGACTTGCCAACCGGGAAATTTCCCACTCTCCCACCCTACCGGCACAGCGTCTGCCGCTGGTGTTTCGGCAGCGTTCCGCTCGAGGAACTTTGCGAAAAAGTCAAGCCCATGGGCATCACCTCCATCGAACTGACCGTGCCGGACGAATGGGCAACCCTTAAAAAATACGGCTTGACCTGCGCCGTCGCCACCCACTCGAAAGCCAGTCTGACGCACGGTTTCAACGAGCCGGGTCTGCATCGCCCACTGCGTGAAACCTACCTCGACCTGCTCAAAAAAGCGGCGGAGGCAGGCATTCCCAACGTCATCGTTTTCTCCGGAAACCGAAAAGGCATCAGCGACGCCATCGGCTTGGAACATTGCGCCGCCGGGCTGGATGAACTGGTCAAACAAGCTGAAAAACAAGGCGTGACCATCATCATGGAACTGCTCAACAGCCGGGTTGACCACTTCGATTACCAGTGCGACCACACGACCTGGGGCACTGCTCTGGTGGAAAAAATCGGCTCGCCGAATTTCAAATTGCTGTACGATATCTACCACATGCAAATCATGGAGGGCGACGTCATCGCCACTATTCGCAATCACAAAGATTACATCGGGCATTTTCACACGGCGGGCGTGCCGGGCAGGCACGAGATTGACGAGACGCAGGAGTTGAACTACCCCGCTATCATGCGGGCGATTGCGGAGACGGGATTCAAAGGCTACGTGGCGCAGGAGTTCATTCCGAAAGCGGCGGATGGGATGGCTTCGCTGAGGAAGGCAGTGGAGATTTGCACGGTGTGAGGAAGGCTCGCCGGGGTTTTAATTTGGTGGAATACCACCCAATTAAGCTGATAGAAAATCAGGCAAGATTGTAACTGTTAAGCACGTCTCGCCGAGTCGCTTTTAAGTCGCTTTTGAGTCGCTTTGTCATTCCCGCAGGGAACCTCTACGCCCCAAGCACGTCTAACTGAGTCGCTTTGTCATTCCCGCAGGGAACCTCTGCGCCCCAAGCACGTCTGGCTG
>CAZHLB010001172.1:0-1963 GCA_964533005.1 uncultured Saprospiraceae bacterium | reverse complement strand
TGTGTGTGCCTAAAATAGGTTGACAGATTTGAGTAAATTATGAATCATGATGTTGCCCAAAATTGAGTTTCAGTTGGAAGGGGTTTTCAACATTTTGTTTATAGGTGAATATATCCATTTTGGGTTTGTTTTCCGCCGATAGTTCATTGACATAAGTTTCAAATTCGATTGGGGTCATTTTCAGTGTTCGGTGTCGGCGGTTGTTGTAATTGTTCACGGCCATCTCCATACGGTCAAAAAGTTGGGCTTCGGTCTTGATGTTCCAACGAGCTAGGTAGTCATTTTTGATGGTGCCGTTAGCACGTTCGATATGGGCGTTTTCTAAAACCTCTTTACACATGCTGATTCGGATGCCCCTTGCTTTGAGCGAATCTGTATAATCGTCGCTTACATACTGGCTTCCGCGGTCAGAGTGGTGGATGAGTTGGTCTTCATAATTTGCGATGCCCCGAAGCGTCAAGGCCCGCGCCAAAGCCAGCACATTGTTTTCAGCCCTCATGTTTTCGGCCATCGACCAGCCCACGAGCCGCCGCGAGTACACGTCCATGATCAACACCCCATAATAATGGCGACCTTGGAGCGAAAAATAAAACAAATCGCTCGACCACAACTGGTTGACACCTGTAAACCAACGGCCCTCCAAAAGATTGGGGTAGCGCCGGTTTTTAATGCTCCGCGTCGTTATCTGAGGGTTTTCTGCTGCCCGCAAGCGAAACCCCGCCCGGATCCCAAGGGCGATGAAGGCATCGCGGCCAATGCCGGCAGGGGAAAACTGCTCGTGCATCGTTCGAAGCCCCATGCCAGGGTGAATCTCCCGCAATTCGGCTATCAGGCCGACGAAAAATGGCTCTTTTGCCATTTCTTCTTCCCAATGCCGCACCGATTGAAGGTGGCCTTGCCTGCTGATCCCGACCAGCAAGTACAGGGCGCTCATTTGCCCACCTTTGCTTGGCCCCTTTCGGAACCGTTCCAGCGCACCGGTCCGTGCTTTTTTTTTATGTCGTACCCCACCTCATCCGAGGCCTCTTCCAGGCACACGTTCAAGTAGTCTATTTCCAACTGCTTTTGCCCAACAATGCGCTCCAGTTCGGCAACACGCTGTTGAAGCAACTTCGTTTTGAATGCCTCACTTTCCATTTGTACAACTGTTTTAATGCCTTTCTCGACTTCCGAGTACAAATAAAGCCATTTGTAAACTGTTGTCCGGCTTAAATCGTGAAGCTGACACAAATCTCGAACCTTCAACTGACCGCTTGTCAACTCCTTTACCTTGGACTTGCGGAATTCCTCGCTAAACGTCCGATTGTACTTCGTTTCGGTTTGAAACTTTTTGTCTCGAATTTTTGCCATTTTTGATTGACTTTTTTTGTCAACCTATTTTAGGCACACACAAAAATTGAAGACATGGCAGAATATACAAAGAAAACTACGCCACAAGAGCTGGAAGATCGGCTCATTGAGTTTGCCTCCAGGGTCATTGACATGGTAGAAGCAATGCCTAAAACAGCCGCTGCTAAACATCTTGGCCTTCAAATTTTACGTTCTGGAACTTCGCCCGCGCTCAATTATGGGGAGGCACAATCCGCTGAATCACGCGAGGATTTTGTCCACAAGATGAAAATTTGCCTCAAAGAACTCCGCGAAACATGGATATACTTAAAGCTCATTGCCAAACGAAATTGGTTTCCAGCAGGCAAACTCTCTCCAATTCATATTGAAAACAATGAGCTGGTGTCCATTTTTGTGGCAAGTACTAAGACCGCCGCAGCAAAATCAAAATAATCATCCATCGTACCTCAATCACTTCAACAATCAAAAATCATGTAATCCTCATTCATCAATCAAAACCTTCAACAATCAAAAATCATGTAATCATCATTCATCAATCAATCCCCCAATCCTTTCTCCGCCCCCATCCTTTTCTATCCGTTTAAAAGCCTCCAGACCGCATTCCAAGAACGCC
>CAZHLB010001171.1:0-1985 GCA_964533005.1 uncultured Saprospiraceae bacterium | reverse complement strand
CCATCCTCCTCGCGTCTCAAAAGTGTCAAAAGCCCAAATTGATTGGGCTGGCAAAATAACTTCCTGCCTTTGATTCTCGCCTGAACATTGCCCCGCCTCGTCTTTTCTAAAAGTAAAAATCATCCCTTTTCACCCTCCTTTTCCTCATCTAAATCGCCCTGAAAGCGTTTTTATTTAAACAAAAAGTTTCAAAAACAAACGCAACATGACCTATAAAAATCCATCCAACCAAGAAATCGCCCGCCTGCTGGACGATATCGCCAACCTGCTGGAAGTGCAGGAAGCCAACCCGCATAAAATCAGGGCATACCGCAACGGCGCAAAAAACATTCGCCAGTTGGAAAAACCGCTTTCGGAGACCATGCTTTCCGGCGACGGCGAGGCATTGCAGGAAATGCCAGGCATCGGCGAGAAGCTTTCCGGCGTGATTGAAGAATACGTCAAAACCGGCAAGTCCGGCGTTCTCGACCGCCTGTTGAGCGAAGTGTCCCCGGTGGAATTGTTCGAGCTGGTTCCCGGCGTCGGCAGGGAACTTGCCGAGCGCATCGTCGAAAAACTCGGCATAAAAACCCTCGAAGAATTGGAGCAAGCCGCCCACGACGGCAGGCTGGCGCAAGTCGAAGGTTTCGGCAGCCGCCGGGTGGAAGCCATCCGGGTTAGCCTGGCGGGAATGTTGAGCGGATTTGCACGGCGGGACGTGCGGCGCTCCGTGCCGGTCACGCCTGAAAATATTCCCTTGCCGCCCGTCTCGCTTTTGCTGGAAGTGGACGAAGAATACCGGGAAAAAGCAGCCGCAGGCGAGCTTCGGATGATTGCTCCGAAACGCTTCAATCCCAACAACGAAGCCTGGCTGCCCATCTTCAACACAAAAAAAGACGGCTGGGAATTCACGGCCCTGTTTTCCAACACGGCAAGGGCGCACGACCTTGGCAAGACGCATGATTGGGTCGTGATTTTCTTCGAAAAAGACGGGCAGGAAGGGCAATGCACCGTAGTCACGGAAACCTCCGGCTCGTTTGCAGGCAGGCGAGTGGTGCGAGGGAGGGAGCGGGCGACGGCGATGTTTTTGGAAAAACAATTTGCAATGGCAGCGTGAGGGCGCTTCCGAGATTTTCACCATTCAAAACCGCAAGTCATGCAATTCAAAGACAGGCTCGATGCAGCCAAGCAATTAGCGCCTTTGCTGGAAAAATATGCGGGGGAAGACGGCGTCATTCTCGCCATTCCCAGGGGCGGCGTTCCCATCGGGCATTACCTCGCAAGGCAGCTGCATTTTCCGATGGAGTTGCTGATGACCAAAAAATTGGGGCATCCGCAGCAGCCGGAATACGCCATTGGAGCCGTCAGCCTCGAAGGCGAATTTGTTCAGCGCAACCTGAACGTGCCTGCACAATACATTGAAAATCAGGTGAAAAACATTCGCCGCAAACTGCAAAGCCGGTACAAAAAATTCATGGGCGACCGGCAGCCGGTGGACTTGAAAGGCAAAACCGTCATCATCGTGGACGACGGCATCGCCACCGGGCGAACCATCCTGGCGACCCTACCGATTTTGCGGCAAAAACAGCCCAAGCGGTTGGTGGTAGCCGTGCCCGTTGCGCCGGGCGAGGTGGCGGAGATGTTCGAGGAGGTGGTGGATGAGTTTGTCTGCGTCCACACGCCGGAGCAATTTTTTGGCGTGGGGCAGTTTTATGAAGATTTTGACCAGGTGCCCGACGGGCAGGTGGTTCAATTGGTGAACGACAGCCTTTCGATGGCAGCTTGATGAGGTCATCTTTCGATTCGGCTTGCCAGAAAACCTCGCAACACCAAAGCCGTTCTACCTCAAAACCCTGAACATTTCCAACCTTTTCACCGGCTCGGCTTTCGCACGTTTTGCCTTTCTGCCTAAGTAAAATTTCACTGCAAACTACCCGGAAAACAACGCCTGCAAGGAAAAGGAAACCTGGTGAGTGGTGATTAGTGATTGGTGATTGGGCTGCCCA
>CAZHLB010001170.1:0-1987 GCA_964533005.1 uncultured Saprospiraceae bacterium | reverse complement strand
CTTTAGGGGCTGGGGGTGGGTGGCGGATTGGTTCCATCGTGAATTCAAAACATACCTTCAAAACCATCTCTGCACCACATTGAAGCGATACTTAGCATACAAACAACCGGAAGAAGTGGCAGCGTACCTCGCCGCCATCGTGAACAATGCCATAGATGCCATTTTCACCATCAACGAAAAGGGCATCGTGGAGACGATGAACATGGCGGCGGAAAACCTCTTCGGTTTCTCCGCCGACGAGGTGGTGGGCAATAACATAAAAATGCTCATGCCCTCGCCCGACCGAGAATTGCACGATGAGTACATCGAACGCTACAAACGCACCGGGCAGCCTCGCATCATCGGCATCGGCAGGGAGGTGGAAGGCTTGAAAAAAACGGGGGAACGTTTTCCGTGCCGCCTGGCGGTCAGTGAAACCATCCTCGGCGGGCGGCGAGTTTTCACCGGCATCATTCACGACTTGACGAGGGAAAAGGAACAGGAAGCAAGGATTCTCCGCCTCAACGAAGAGCTGGAGACCAAAGTCCGACAGCGCACCGAGGAACTGGCGGAGGTGGTGAACAAGCTGCTCGACTCCAATCAAAAACTGATGCACGAGGTGCAGGAGCGGAAAACAATTGAGGAAGCATTGCGCAAAAGCGAGAAGGAACTTCGCAGGGCGCTCGTCAAGGAGAAGGAGCTTTCCCAACTCAAATCCCGCTTCGTCACGATGGCTTCGCACGAGTTTCGGACGCCGCTGGCTGCCATTCTTTCCTCGGCGGATTTGATTGAGGCATACACCAAAGAAGGCCCCGACGACAAGCGAATCAAGCACATCAACCGCATCAAATCGGCGGTGAACAACCTGACGAATATCCTGAACGACTTCCTTTCTTTGAGCAAATTGGAGGAAGACAAGGTGAATGTGCAATCTGTCGAGTTCGTGCTGACAGACTTTTGCAGCGAGGTGTCGGACGAGCTTAAAGGCTTGATGAAACCCGGTCAGCACATCCGACACCCGAACGGGTTGGAGCCGAGGGTGATTTTTCTGGACAAAAAAATCCTGAAAAACATCATGTACAACCTCCTTTCCAACGCCATCAAATACTCCGAAGCAGGCAAGCCGATAGACTGCTTCATCGAAGCGGCTGACGGCGAATTGAAAATCAAAATCACCGATTACGGCATCGGCATCCCGGAGGAAGACCAGCAGCATTTGTTCACCCGGTTTTTCCGGGCGCATAACGTTGAAAATATTCAGGGAACGGGGCTGGGGCTGAACATCGTCAGCCGCTACCTCGACTTGCTGGACGGAGAAATCAACTTCAAAAGCAGGTCGGGAGAGGGAACTACCTTTGAGGTGAAAATTCCTTTGAAGAAGGGTTGATTAAGGTTGATGAAGGTTGATAAGGGTTGATGCGTGGCACACATCAACCCTTATCAACCCTCATCAACCCACATAAACTTTATGAAAAAGATACTCGTCATAGAAGACATGCCCGACGTGCGGGAAAACATTCAGGAATTGCTGGAGATTTCCGGCTACCAGGTCGTCGCCGCTCCCGACGGGGCGGAAGGCGTGGACGCAGCCATCGAGGAGCGCCCCGACTTGATTCTCTGCGACGTGATGATGCCTCGCCTCGATGGCTTCACCGTGCTCAATATCCTGAGCAAACGACCGGAAACCAGCGACGTGCCTTTCGTCTTCCTGACCGCCAAAACAGAGCGGGAAGACTTCCGCAAGGGCATGAACCTCGGCGCAGACGACTACATCACCAAGCCGTTTTCCAAAGACGAACTGCTCGACGTGATTGAATCCCGCCTGGCAAAAAGCGACCGTCTTCGCAATTTCAACAAGACCGAAGAAAGCCTGAGCGCCTTCATCAACGAGGCAAGAGGCTACGAGGAATTGAAAAAACTCTCCAACGACCGCCGAATCAAGCACTACAAAAAGCGGGATTTGATTTTCGAGGAGGGCGATATTCCTCGCTACCTGTACTTCATCAAC
>CAZHLB010001169.1:0-1987 GCA_964533005.1 uncultured Saprospiraceae bacterium | reverse complement strand
GTAGGTCTTCTTCGAAGATGACAAAAGCGACTTGGAGACGCAGGGAGCCAGACGTACTAAACAGTTACAAAGTCTCGGCGAATGTCGCCAAATCATCCGGTCAATTGATTGGCTTCGTCCGCTCCCGCAAAAACCCGCCTTGCCTGCCACTAAAAAACGCCTGCACTTCCGCCAAAATCGCAATCGCAATTCCCTCCGGCGTCGTTGCGCCAACGTCCAAACCGATGGGGTTAAATAGGCGGGCTTTTAATTCTTCGGAAAATTCAATTCCCTCGGCGGAAAGCTCGCTAGTCATTTTTTCATAGCGTTTCCGGGGCCCCAAAATGCCGACGTAGGGTGGGGGAGCGCCTGCCGCCATAGCCAAGTTGCGCTTGTCGGTGACAAAATCATGCGCCATGAGCACGAGTGCAGTTCTGTCATCGGGTTGCGCCTCTGCGAGCCAGTCCATTTTGCTGGAAATGACCTGGTCAGCCGTCTGAAAAATAGAGCGGTTGAGCTTGCTCGGATTGGCGACCACGCTCACTTTCCAGCCAATGGCTTTCGCCAAACTCGCCATTGGATAGACATCATATTGCGCTCCGCAAAGCACCAGGTGTATCGGTGGCGGCAGGTATTCGATGAAAAAACCGACCTGCCCGAATTGCTCGCTTTGAAACGCCGCCGGGCTGGATTGTTTGCTGGCAAAAGCTTCCCGAACGCTCGCCAACACCTGTTCCCGCAAGTCGGGAAAAGGAAATTCAGCCTGCCCGTTTTCCCCGTTGGAAAAGTAAAACATGCTGCCCACCGGCGCATTTTCTGTTTCCTTTTCGATGCCGGTCAATGTCAACACGACGTGCTCCCGGCGGTCGGCCACGCATTTGCGCAAGATTTCCAGCGGGTTGTGATTTGCCAGCGATTGCACCGGGGCGAGCAGCACGTCAATGATGCCATTGCAGCCAAGCCCGACGCCGATTTGATGCCCGTCGTCCTGCGTCGTGTCGTAGGTGACGATGGCGGCTTTGTTTTGCACGATGGCTTGTTTTGCCCGGCGCAGGGCGTCGCCTTCGAGGCAGCCGCCGGAGATGCCACCCGTCCATTGCCCGTTTTCATGGATGAGCATTCTTGCGCCGGTGCGCCGGTAGCTCGAACCTTCCACCCGGACGACGGTGGCGAGCGCCACTCGCTCGGTTGCCGGGTCAATTTTTTTGTACTCGCTGAGGATGTCGTTGATTTCTTTCATGGTCATTCAAGTTTGAAAGTGTCGCCAAACTCCAGTTTGGCGAAGATTGCTACCGCCAAACTGGAGTTTGGCGGCACTGGCAAGGAAAAATTTTCCCGCCCAAAGAAAAAGCCGCTTTCCGGTTTGCAAAAGAATTGAAACGCCGTTTATTTGGCGGGGCGAATCAATAACAAACTACATTAAGTATGAACCTCTCCGGCGCACATCTTTTCCAGGCATCCGCACTTCAAATTTGGGAGATACTCATGGACGAGCAAAAACTGGCGGAAATCACCCCCGGCATCTCCCGCTTAGAACGCATCGGCGACGACACTTTCCTCGCCATTTCCGAGGTGAAAATTGGGCCCGTGAAGGGCAGTTTTTCCGGCGAGTTAGCCATTCTGGAAGTTATCGAGCACGAGTCTTTCCTATTGAAAATCAGCCAAAAAAGCAAAATCGGCAACGCAGATGCAGCCGTGAACATCCGCTTGCAACCTGTCGAAGACGGGCAAGTTCAACTTCATTTCGACGGCGCTGCAAAGCTTTCCGGCTTGCTCGCAAGCACCGGGCAGCGGGTCATGTCGGGCGTGGCGAATGCACTGACCAAACAATTCTTCGAGGGGCTGGAAAAAGCCTTGCGCACCGCTTGATTTCAAGCGAATCCAATACGTGAAGCACAATATCTACCAAACATTTTTCATCATTAAATAACGTGAGTTGGGGCGTACAATCTTGATTAAATGATTGATGATTACATGATTACATGATTGTTGATGGAATGGCGGATGG
>CAZHLB010001168.1:0-1990 GCA_964533005.1 uncultured Saprospiraceae bacterium | reverse complement strand
AATTGGCTTCTTCCAGGTCGGGCTGGATGCCGGGGTGGGCGAGGTAAAGTTGTTTTTCCCGCTCCAAAATCTGCAAGCCGAGGTAAGCTGCGCCCACGTCGCCTGTCAGGCAAATCAAGTCGCCGGGGCGGGCGCCGCTGCGATAGGCAATCTTCCCTTCCTCGCCCTGACCGATGGCGGTGACGCTGATAATCAAGCCTTTATTCGAAGAACTGGTGTCGCCGCCGACCAAATCCACCTCGTAATTTTTGCAGGCGAGCCGGATGCCTTCGTACAATTCATCCAGTCCCTCCACGCTGAATCGGTTGGAAATGCCGATGGAAACGGTCACCTGCTTCGGCGTGGCATTCATCGCATAAATATCCGACAGGTTGACCACCACCGACTTGTAGCCGAGGTGTTTGAGCGGCATGTAAATCAGGTCAAAATGAATGCCTTCGATGAGCAAATCCGTGCTGACGACGGTCAGTTGCTTGCCGTTGTCAATCACGGCGGCATCGTCGCCGACGCCTTTTACGGTGGAACTTTGTCGGATGTCGAAGTTGCGGGTGAGGTGCTCGATGAGGCGGAATTCGCCGTATTCGCTGATTTCAGTGCGAGGTTGGGATTTGTCTTCCATGCGTATTTTGAATCATTCGGACAGGGATGGTTTTGAGAAAAAATTTTTGGGATGCTTCACCAACACGCATTTTTTAAAAACACATAGTCACATAGAAAACATAGTTTGCTGATTCTCAAAAAGCTATGTGAACTATGTGTCTATGTGTTGAAAAAAAAGACGTCTTCATGAAGCATCCCAAATTTTTTCTCAAAACCATCCCTGTCCATAGAACCCTTTCGCCGTTCAGCGGCGGGGCAGCGTGAGCAAATTTGCCCGAAGGCAAAGAAAAACAAAGGCTCGAAGGTAGGTGCGTAAAATGCCAGAGCAAGTATGAACATCTGCCTTTCTTGCCTTTTGAAAGAAAGACAGGCAAGCCCTCCGCATTTCTAGCCTGCCTCGATTTCCCTCATTTCTTCAAAAGAAAAAGCTCGATGAACGGACTGCTGCAAGACCTTTTGAACAACATCCAATCGTACTACAAAGGCTTCGTTGACCTGCTGCCGAAGCTCGCTTTGGCAATTATCGTCTTCACGGTGCTGCTTTGGTTTGCCAATTTCGTCAAGCAATTTTCCAGCCGCCGCCTCGCCCAACGCATGGACGACACCACCCTGGCTAATTTCATTGCCAAACTCATCGGCATGGTGATGGTGACAGGAGCGCTGCTGCTGGTTCTGCGAATTGTTGGCTTGGGCGACGTGGCGGTGGGGCTGTTGAGCACGGCGGGCGTGGGCGCTTTCGTGATTGGATTTGCTTTCAAAGACATCGGCGAGAACTTCCTGGCGGGCATCGTGCTAGCATTCAACCGTCCCTTCCGAATTGGCGACATGGTGGAATTGGGCGGCATCCGGGGCAGGGTCATCGTGTTGAATTTGCGGGACACGCAAATCAAAACCCTCGACGGCAAGGACGCCTCCATTCCCAACTCCGCCATCGTCAAAAACCCCGTGATTAATTTCACACGAGACGGTTTTCTGCGCCTGGAATTCATCGTAAAAGTTGCCTACGAAGCAGGCGATTTGGATACCATTTCAGAAAAAGTGCTGGATGCCATTCGCACTGTCCCAGGCGTGTTGAAGGAAGAAAAATCGCCTTCCGCTTTGTTGCAGGACATGGTAGGCAGCGCCGTCAACCTGCGTTTTTTTTTCTGGACAGATACTTTCGATGCTGAACATCCTGCCGCCAGGGTCGGCGAGCAAGTTTTGAAAAATGTGATGCAGGCGTTGACGGGCGGCGAGTTGAATTTGCCGGCGGATAAAATTGAAATTAAAAGCAACGTCGAAGTGCCGGTGTGAACGCAAGTCGCTCAGAGAGAAGAACTTGTAGAGAGAGAAAAATTTAGGTCTTCGACAATTCTTGCGGACGCGAGGAGGATGGGAACGCGGATGACGC
>CAZHLB010001167.1:0-1997 GCA_964533005.1 uncultured Saprospiraceae bacterium | reverse complement strand
ATGGCATCACTAATCGCATGCATTTGCGGCTGCTTAGGATAACAGTAGCGTTAGTAGCGATTGTTATTTTTCTTTTTGGAATTGTGTATAAGCCTGCCCAGTCGCTTTTAGACTATATTAATCTTACAGGTACGATGATGCTTGGTGCAGGCATTTTGATAATAGGCGGTTTATACTGGAAACGAGCGAGCACAGCAGGCGCCTATGCTGCGGTAGTATTCTGTGTTGTAATCCCTTTGATGAATATAGTGTACAATTACTTTGCCAGCGATGAGAAAAAAATACCCGCGCAATATTTTGGATTAGGAGCAATAGTCTCGGCCATTTTGGCTTATATCCTTTTTTCGTTGTTAATACCGAACCGTAATAAAGAGCAAAAAGGGGCTGATATAAATGATTGATTTTATAGAGACTGTAGCATAAATACCGGTATATTTAAGGAAATCTTAGTGGTTTAGCCGATAAATCTCCTGGAAGACTATGAATAACGAAATTTTTCAGGAGACACGATTATGGCTGGGCCAGGTGAATATGTATCTGATGTAACTGAAGGCATTACTTGTGTTGAAGATTTACCAAAAGCTAAAATCAAACGACATTCACGCACATACAAAAAGCGTCCGTGTCCCTATTGCGGCCACTCATCCTATCGAGACAAAGTTTTCACACGGAAACTGCATGACCTCGGCGACCTGGCCGCCAACCGTCCCATTGATCTTTGGGTCAGCTATTCACAGCACTGCTGCTCGAAGTGCAAAAAATACTTCAATGCCGACATCAGCGAGTTGGCAGATTCCGGCTGTCATTATACCCGCAGAGTCGTTCACCTGGCAGTGCGATTGGTTGTGGAAGATGGGTTGCCATATCGACCGGCATCATGGCACTTATGGCGAGACCATCGGGTTTTTGTCCCCTGGGCTACAATTCAGAACTGGGTTGAAGCAACGGGGGGAAAAAAGCCGGCAGCGAATTACAACTGAATACCTTGATGGTGTTCTGGCTGATTTTTCCGGCTATATCGCAGCAGATGAATTATATGATGGGCCGTTCTGCGTATTATCCATTGTGGATAACCACACCTTCAAACGGCTCATCTACGAGGTTCTTGACCATAATCCCACTCATGAAGATATGACAATTTTTTTTCGTCGGTTCCGTGCGGAAATGGATCAAAGAGCGATGACGTTGCTCGGGGTCACGACCGATGGCTCGCCTCTATACCCAGAGCCCTTGGCGCTTGTTTTCCCGGGAGTTGCCCATCAGATATGTGAATTTCATGTCCTCAAGGAAATCAACAGAGAAATACTCAAAGCAGTTACGCAGGTGCGACGAGAACTCAAGAAGAAGCTGCCCAAACTAAAACGTGGCCGTCCATCGTCCTCGACTGCGAGAAAAGCAGCACGTCGAAAGAAAAAACAGGAGGACAAAATTGCCTATTTGTTTGAGCATAGGTACTTGTTTGTGCAACACTTGTTCAGTTGCCGAGACAAGAAGATGTTTTCACGTATAGCTTAGTGCAATAGTTCTGCGACACAACAGCGAAAAAAAAGGCCTCGCATTTGCTGTGGATTGTTTGCCATTTTTTTGAGTTTTCGTGCGGCCAACGCTTTCAACTCTGTTTTCGTTTTGGCTTGATGGCCTTTGAGTTCCTGATGTTTCAAGTGATTCCACACATATTCATCCGGATTCCAGTCAGGAGAATATGACGGCAGGTAAAACACGTGAAGCCGCTTCTGGCCGGCAATAAAAGTTTGTGTTTTCCCGGAAATGTGTGGGGTCGCACGATCCATAACCACCACAAGATGCCTTCGGGGATGATATTTTAACATCTGCTTGAGAAAATGAATAATCTCATCAGAGGAAATTCGTTTTTCGAGCAGGGTGAATAGCAAACTGCCGTTTTTGCTGATTGCCGACATCGCAGAAATACCGCCGCGCTTACCGGTTACTTTCTGAATTGGAGTTTTCCCCCGCAGCGACCATGTCCTGCCCAAAAT
>CAZHLB010001166.1:0-2001 GCA_964533005.1 uncultured Saprospiraceae bacterium | reverse complement strand
ATTCTTTCATGATAGTCGGCTCATAGATTTTTCCCAATTTGAGAAAGCGTAGAGGCAATGCTACGAAAGCTCTGGCAAACCTGAACTATGGCATTTCTATTTGCCACAAAATGATAGTCCTGTCGTCGCTGCACGAGACTAAAATGCCCCGGTACCCTGACCAAAAAACCTTGTTCACCGAATTAAAATGCCCGTCGTCCCGTGCGCCTTCCAGCACTTTCAGCAGGTGAAATCCTTCGTCCGATTCAAGTTTTGCATCCCAAATTTTGATGGTCTTGTCCCGGCTTCCGGTGGCGAAAAAATGTCCCGCCGGGTGAAACGAAATGCTGTTCACCGTGAACCAATGCGCCGGTTGGCTGGAGATTTTTATCACCTCATTTTCAAGCAAGTAAGCATTCAGGTGAGCATCCCTGCCACCGCTCAGAAGCAGTTCGCCGTTGGGATGATAGCGAATGGAAAAGACCGAATTGCCGTGCGCCCCGGCGATGCGCTGCTTCAATTCCAGCGATGCGGCGTCGAGCAGGTAAATCGCTCCGTCACTTGCTCCCACCGCTATTTCATTTCTTTTCTCCGAAAAATCTAAGCACCGCAAAGCCTGGTTGGCAAGCTGAAAACTCTCCAAACTTCGGCACTCGGCGACCGACCAGCGGGTGAGCATTCCGTCGCCCCCGCAGGTGAAAACGTGTTCGCCCAGGTCTAACAAATCGAAAGTTCCCTTGCGGTGGTGGGCTACGTCTTTGGTGCGTTCCGGCTGTTCCAGGTCAATCCAGTGGACGCCGCCGTTCATGTCTCCGGCTAACAGGAGAGGGCTGTTTTTCAGCAAAAACAGGGAAAAAATCTGGGCATTGACTTTCGCCAGCAGCTTGCCTGTTTCCGGCGCATCCAAATCCCATTCGGCAATCCAGCCGTCGCCTGCGGCGGAAAGAAAATGGCGTTCAGAGCGACCTTGCGACAAGGCAAAAATGGCAGCGTTGTGCCCGGTGAGGCGTGCGAGATGATGAATTTTCATTGCCCCGCAAAAGACGGAAAAGAATGGGTGATTGGTGACTGGTGACTGGTGACTGGTGATTGGGGTGCCCCAATCACCAATCACCAATCATCAATTTTCCTCCAACTCAAACACCCCTTCTTCGACTTTACGGACGAATTCATTGGCGGGAATTTCAGCTTGTTTGCCAGTTGCGGCGAAACGGATAAGCAGGTGAGCGGCGAGCGGCTTCACGATTTGGACTTTGAGCGGTACGTTCATCTGGTTGTGATTTTAAATCGGTAAGAAAATGTGGTTCGTGTGTAGGCTTGTGTGCAGTCTTGTTCGGGAAGGAAGTAATTTTTGATGTGCTTTTGTGGCTGCAAAAGAACGACGCCCCTGTGAAGTTCGCATCACCGGGGCGTCATTTTTAAGTAAGGTCAGCCGCAGAAGCCCAAGCGGGCAAGAAATGTCATCTGAAAAAAAATGAAATTTTTTTTCAGATGACATTTCTGAGCTGCTATTTCTTTTCGATGCCCGTCAGGTTCCCGCTCACGGAAATTGCCGACCCGGGCATTTTCAACTCCACGTTTTTTGGCAGAAAGACCTGAATGGCAATATTTTCCGCCAGCGGTTTGCCTTTGTACAGCACCGTGCGGAACACTTCAGGCATGCTCACACGCAAACCATCCGGCGTTTTTTCGGCGGTCACATCGTAGCGGTGCGCACGGATGAGGCTCTTCAGCAGGAACCATTCCTGCTCCGGCAATTCAATCGTCAGGCGCACCTGCACCTGCGAGCGTTTCCACCGCTTGATTTCCACCGGGTTGTTCAAGTCAACCACGACGGCTTGCTCGCCTTGCAGCGGCAGGTTTTTCAGCAGCAGTTTTTCTGCTTCCTGGGCATTTGCGAAGGGCAGGCAGAGGAGGAAAAGCAAGGAAGAGAGCGCTAAATTTTTCATTGGAGCAGACCTTTTTGACACGGCGCTGCGAAACGTTTTTTGATTAAATGATTGATGATTACATGATTACATG
>CAZHLB010001165.1:0-2008 GCA_964533005.1 uncultured Saprospiraceae bacterium | reverse complement strand
CACATAGTCACATGAGTTCACATAGCTTGCTGATTCTCAAAAAACTATGTGAACTTATGAGACTATGTGTTTGAAAAAAAAGTGTGTTCGTGAAACATCCCGATTTTTTTCAAAAATCTCTCTCCACTGCCGTTCCCGTCACGAGGAAATATTCGCCGATTTGCTCGTAGGCGAGTTGGTAGGAGCCAAAAAAATCATCCTTGAAAACCGTCCCTTTGAAAACGCCCGGCTGCCCCGGCAGGTACTCGAAAGGCTCGGTGATGATGTGCTGCCGGAAATCCAATTGCCGCCTGCCGTGCGCTTTGTACATCGCTTCTTTTGCCGCCCAAAACAGGTGCAGTTGCTCGACTGCGGTGGCTTTTTGCAGGCATTTCAATTCTTCTTCCCGCATGAATTTTGGCGCAATCGTGGCGATTTTTGACACAAAATGCTGAACGTCAATGCCCACCGACCCAGGTGAAATGGCGGCAGCGACCATCTCTCTTGAATGACTGTACGAGATATTCCAGCCGCCGGGATTTTTTTCCGCCAGGAAATGCGGCTTGCCAAATTCGTCTTTCCAAATGGGAATTCTTTCCGGTGGGAAAATGCCGCCTGCCATTTTTTGCAACTCAAATAACAGGTGGCGGCTCGCCAATCTTTCCAGGCGGCGGTGACCTTTGATGCCTTCCAATTCTGCTTGCTCGAAGGGTTCCAGGCGCAGGCGTTCCAGGAAAAACGGTTCTGGTTCTTCCAGTTTCCAGACGGCGATGAGAGCGCCGTTTTCAAAGTTTCTGGTCAGATTTAGCGCAATAATTGGGAAAAAGGTTACATATGGTAAATGGCTTTTTGGGACAGAAAAAATAATTTTTTTTCTCTCCCAAAAAGCCATTTTCCACCTGTCAGCTTTGAGCTAACCATTTCAAAATCAATTCGTTGACTTTCTCCTCCTCAATTAAAAACCCATCATGCCCAAACGGAGACTGCAATTCGTGGAAAACCGACCCCGGCAGATGCTCTGCCAAAAACCGCTGCTCCACCGGCGGAATCAAAACATCCGAATCAATCGCCAGCACAAAAGCGGGCATTTTTAGCTGCCGCAAAACCTGCTCCGCTCCTCCCCTACCCCGACCAATGTGATGAGAATCAAGGGCTTTGGTCAAAAACCAATAACACTGCGCATAAAACCGCCGCTCCAATTTATCGCCCTGGTAGCGGATGTACGAGGCAGCTTTAAAGTCGTCCAGTTTGTCGTCGGCGTCGGTTTGGCGGGATTTGTAGGACTCAAAAGTGCGGTAGCTCACCAAACCCATGCCTCGTGCAGCTTTCAAGCCTTTGCTGCCACCGGTGTCGAGGTCGGCTCGCCACGTGGGGTCGGCTTGGATGGCGAGGCGCTGCGCTTCGTGGATGGCGATTGCCCAGGCGGTCTCTCGTGCGCTGGTGACGAGCAAGGCGATGCGCTTTATTTTTTCCGGCAGCAGCCAGGCAAACTCTAAAACCTGGTGCCCGCCGCATGAGCCGCCGATGCAAAGCTGAATTTCCTCGATGCCCAAATGCTGCCGCAAACCTTCGTGCGCCCGAACCCAATCACGAATCGTAATTAGCGGAAAATCAAGCCCGTAAGCCTTCCCGGTGACCGGGTTCAAGCTGCGTGGACAGGTCGTCCCGTAACACGAGCCGATGATGTTGGCGCAAACGATGAAGTATTTTTCTGGGTCAAAAACTCGCCCCTCGCCGAACAAGCCTACCCACCAATCTGCTACGTTCGAGTTCGCCGTGAGGGCGTGGCAGACCCAGATGCAGTTGTTTTTTTTAGGGTTCAGCTTGCCGAAGGTGTGGTAGGCGATGGTCAATTCGGGCAGAGCGCCGCCTGCTTCCAACTCGAAAGGCTCGGCGAGTTGGAAAAATTGGAGGGCAGGAATATCAACAGGAATGGCGTAGCTGCTCATTTTTTATTTTGAATTAGGATGAGTGGGATGTTCAAGGATATTAAGGATTGGGACGGTCAGACGTCCGACCGTCCCAATCC
>CAZHLB010001164.1:0-2013 GCA_964533005.1 uncultured Saprospiraceae bacterium | reverse complement strand
GTAGGTTTGTCAACAAGCACCCTTCGATTCAAATGCTCGGTCTGGCATTTCTCATCATGATTGGCTTCATGTTGATTGCCGAGGGCGCACACTTGGGACATGTCGTGATTGCTGGCTCGGAAGTCGGGACGGTGCCGAAAGGCTATCTCTATTTTGCCATCGCCTTTTCGCTTTTTGTGGAGTTTTTGAACATGCAGATTCGCAAACGGCAGGCGCCGGTTCAGTTGCATGGAGCGAGCGAGGAGGCGGAGGTGGAAGGGATTTATGAGGAGAAAAAACATTGAACTCACTTGCTTCACTTCTGAAAAAGGGCATTTCCAACGAAATGCCCTTTTTCATTTTTCACCCGCCAAACTCCGTATCTTTTTCATCTGCAAGCCATTACTTTTGGCAATTCCAATTTCCATTCAAAAAAGCACATCGCTACTTTCTTCACCAACAAAATCCATTGATTATGCAAGCCTTGCGTTTTCCAATTCTTTTCGCCCTCTGCGGGCTGACCTTCTTTTTTCAAAGCTGCTCGGACAGCAAAAATTCCAGCAGCGACACCACTTCTCCGAACGCCGTCGAGGCTTCGGACGAACTCGCCGCCGCCAGCCAACCAACGGCGCAATTCGCCAAACTGAAAGTCGAGTCGCCGTTTGAAAACCTCGACTTGGATTTCACCAACCTGCGCTGCAACACTGCCAAATCTCAAACCCTTCGCCTCGAAAGCGGCACTTCGATTGAAGTGCCAGCCGCCGCCTTCGTGGACGAAAAAGGCAAACCTGTAGCCGGGCAGGTGGATTTGCAATTCCGGGAATTTCAAAACCCGGCGGAAATCATCGCCAGCGGAATCCCGATGAAAGTCGTGGGTGAAAACGGCGGCGAGTCGTGGATGCAAACTGCCGGGATGTACGAAATCAAAGGCTCCCAGAACGGCAAGCCGGTCTTCGTCGCACCCGGAAAGTCGCTGCAAGTCAACCTCGCATCGCCGGTCGGCGGGGCTTATGATTTCTGGAAATTCGAGCCGGAGAAAGGCAACTGGGACAATTTCGGCGTCTCTGAAGCCGTGCCCAACCCGGCAGCGAAGGAGGCGCAAAAAGCCCTTGCCGAGATTGAAAGGCAGTTGCGAACGCCTCCTGCCGAGCCGATAGCCTTCGACAAATCCAAGCCGCAACTGGACTTCGACATTGATTATCAAGCCTTTCCAGAGTTGAAAAACAAGCGGGGCATCATCTGGCAATACGCCGGAAACAACTCAAAAGAAGACCCCGCCAACAACGAATGGATTTTCAACACCGCCTGGGAAGACGTGAAAATCGAGCCTGCCAAACAACCGGGTCAATATCGCCTGACCCTCTCCGGGAGCGACCGGAACTATCAAATTCCCGTCTGCCCAACCCGTTCCGGCAAAGAAATGGCGCAGGCGAAAGTGGATTACGAGCAACAAATGGCAGCCTACAAAAAGAAACTCGCCACCCTCGAAGCCAGCCGGGAAATGTTCCAAAAGCAACAGGCTGCCTTCACCCGCAGCTTCGCCATTGACGGTTTTGGCTTGTACAACTACGATATTTTGCTGAAAAATGAAGCCAACGTTCCCATTCTTGCCGACTTCGATTTTGACGGAAAAGTGCCTGAAAAAATGAAATCGCAAGTCAAAGTTTACCTCCTGACGGCAGACGGAAGGGCGGTTGTGTATTTCGATTACGGCGCTTGGGACAGGTTTGCTTTCGACCCGGACAAAGACAATTGTCTGGTCGCCGTGCTGCCGGGAAACAAAATCGCCACCTTTTCCAAAAAGGATTTTCAGCAGCAAGAGCGGGAGTTGAAAGCCTCGAAAGGGCAACGCTACGTCTTCAAAATGAAGGTTGAAGAAAAGGTGGTGGAGTCGGTGGCGGAGATTCAGAAGCGGTTGCTGACGCTGGGTTAATTCATCGCCCCGTAAGTGATTTTTCTTTGATTAAATGATTGACGATTAAATGATTACATGATTGTTGATGGAATGGAGGATGGCAGGATGTGCGATGTCCC
>CAZHLB010001163.1:0-2013 GCA_964533005.1 uncultured Saprospiraceae bacterium | reverse complement strand
TTAAAAATTCTTATATTTTCAAATTTAAAAATCTAATTCGCACCTGTCAGCTTTTCGCTCGATTTTTGGTTCCGGTTTCGTCAGGTTAGGCTTTAAGCGATTGATTTTCAACCCCTCGCACTTTTGATTTTTGCCTTTGATTTTTGCCCTGTTAGGTTACTTTTACGCACGTCAAACACAAATTTCTCGCCCATGCCCACTGACTATCCCGTTATTTTCCTCGCTTTCGCACAAGCCTCCCAAACTGCCCCGCTCGAGCTCAAGGCAGAGCGCAAGGGCATTCGCTCGGCGCTGGAAGCCTTGCACGACAAGCGTTTCGTCGAACTGCACGAAGAAGCCGGGGCGGAGGTCGCCGACTTGTTCCATGCTTTCACCCGCTTTGCCGGGCGGCTCGCCATTTTTCACTACGCCGGTCATGCCGGTCAAAACCTGCTCGAGTTGGAGGACACGCCCGCCCATGCGCAGGGCTTGTCGAAGCTGTTTGGCGAAGCCAAAAACAGCCTGCATCTGGTTTTCCTCAACGGTTGCTCGACTTTGGGGCAGGTGAAATTGCTGCAAGAAGCAGGCATCCGGGCAGTGGTCGCTACATCCCGACCAATCGGGGACGAGCTGGCGCAAAAATTTGCCGTCGAGTTTTACCTGCAATTGGCGAACCACCGCACCCTCGAACAGGCATTTCAGCGAGCCGCCTCGCTGCTGCAAACCCTCCAGCCTGGCTTCGATTGCCAGATACAACGGGGCATTTCCCAATTTTCAAAAGAACAACAGACGGCGCTGCCCTGGGGCTTGTTCGTGCGGGAAGGCGACGAAGCGGCGCTCGCCTGGACGCTGCCGAAAGTGGTCGTTGCCGCCCCGCCGGAGGCTCGCCGGGACGTGACTTTCGACGAAAGCCTCGCCCGCATCGTGGAGGAAATGGCAAAACACAACCCCGACATTGCCGCCGCCTCGCCCGGCGTCCGGCGCAGCAAGGCAAAGGCGCTGGTGCTGGAAAATTTTCCCTGGCTCATCAGCGCCCATTTGCAGGTGCTGATTGCAGGTCGCAACAACGTCAAGATACATGGCATGCCTCGCCTGCGGCAATTGGTGGAAACCTACGTCGCCGTCACCCGGCTGATGAGTTTTACCCTGCTCTCGCAAGTTTGGGACGAGTTGACCGAAAAAGGCTCGCTGAAAAATTTGGACGATTTTTTTCCCAATCTGCCCACCGGGGAAAATTTAGAAACCTTCGACTACCTCCACTTGCTGCGCATCTGCCACGCATTGCTGGAAGCCAACGGGGTGAAGCCTTTCATCGCAGGCTTGGGCAGTTCCGCTGCTCGCACGGAAGCGGGGGGCGAGTCTTTTGAAATGTACCGCTTCTTCGAATCGCTGCGCAGCCGCCTGGCGCGGGGCGAAGTCAGCGACCAGGAAGCCGCTGCCCTCAGCCGGGAAGCCGAAGCCGGGCTTGTGGAATTGTTCTTGCGGGTGGCGTACCTCGCCGGGTACAAGCTGCTGACCATCCCCAACATCCGGGTCAATTTTCCCAAGCGCCTTGCCCGCCGCTTCGTCCACCAGCATTTTCAATTGTACACCGCCAACATCGGCTTTACGATGGTGGACGAAAAAGACTTCAGCAATTTCACCCACAGCCAGAGCATCCTGCTCTTTCCGCACCCGGAAGCGGAAATCAACGACATCAACCCCAGCGAAACCCTCGATTTATCGCCCTTTTTCATGGACAAAGCCACCTGGCTCGGCGCACAGTCGCCTGAAATTTATGCCTTTGCCTGCCGCCAGCCAGATGGTTCGATTCGTTACCGCAGCCTCGACTTCGACCCCAGCGACCCCACCGCCAACCAGGCAGATTGGGAAATCGTGGTGGACGAGCGGGCGGCAGCGTACCGGGTGCTGTTCGAGCAGTTTCACCATTTTTTGAAAGACTTTTCAATGGTTTAGCGTGAGTTCGAGGCGCACATCACGGATTAAATGATTGATGATTACATGATTACATGATTGTTGATGGAATGGAAGATG
>CAZHLB010001162.1:0-2014 GCA_964533005.1 uncultured Saprospiraceae bacterium | reverse complement strand
GTCCCTTGGCCAAACTGTTTTTTGGCGGAGTCCCTTCGCCAAACTGGAGTTTGGCGACACTTTTCTCCGCTTTGGCGAAGGGGCAAATTTTTCCAAAACATGAAAAAGACATACCTCTTTGTCTTGTTTTTCCTGCCGCTGCACCTCCTTGCCGGGGCGTGGCCCCAACCCAAATTCGGCGGCTATTTCAAGATCGACCACACCTTCATTTTGGCGAGCGATTTCTACAACCCCGGCGGCGAAATCGAGCCAATTCGCACCTTGGGCAACTACACAACCAGCTTTTACGGCGAGTTCGGCTTCACGAAAAGGCTGACTGGCATTGCCTACGTGCCATTTTTTGTGCGCAATACTTTGAACGAAACGGTGGGCACTCAAAGCGGTCAAGTCCTCGAACCCGGCGTGGCGAACAATGCCTTCGGGGACATGGATTTGGGCTTGCGCTACGGCATTTTGACAAAAACAAAGGTGATTTTGAGCGCCGCCGTGCTGCTCGGTTTGCCCACCGGCGACGAAGGCAATTCCGATGGTTTGCTCACCGGCGACGGCGAATTCAACCAGCTTTTCCGGCTGGAAACGGGCGCAGGTTTGGGCAAGGCTTGGGTCGGCGGCAGCGTGGGTTTCAACAACCGGACGCAGGGGTTTTCGGATGAATTTCGCTACGGTTTCGAGTTCGGCTACAAGCTGGCGAAGGAGCGGTTGTTCCTGATTTTCAAGCTGGACGGCATCGAAAGTTTTGAGAACGGAAGCGAGGCGGCGCAAGGCAATGCGCTGTTTTCCAACGACGTGGAGTATCTGTCGCCGCAGTTGGAGGCGGCTTGGAAAATCAACAAAAAATGGGGCGTGGCGTACCGCTTTGGCGCTGCGATGAAGGGGCAGAATGTGCTGGCGGCGCCTTCGCATTCGTTTGGGGTTTTCGTTGAAATTGGCAGGTGAAAATCAGGTGAGTTGCAAGCCGGGTATTTTTGAGAAGTCTTTGACGTTCAGCGTTTTAACCGGGTATTGATGAAGCAGGGCAGTTGTTCCGATAAAAATATCCTTGAACCCAATCATCAAGCCATGGCTGCGCAGATGCAGGTAAATTTTTGCAGCATCAACGGCGACGGCATGGTTGAAGGGCAACCGCATCATGGCTTCCAAAACCAACTCTACTTCCTGCCACTTTTTGACATCGGTAGCGCCGGAAAACAGCTCGTAAACAGTGATGTCGGAGACATAGTAAGCTCCCACGGGCATTTGAGCGAGGGTGGTTTGCGAACGGTTTTTTGCTTGCAAATACTCGATGAAAATGGAGGTGTCAATTACCATTCTTCTATTTTCCAGTTTTGCATTTTGTCTCTTGCGTTGTCGAATTCTTCAATTTCCTGGTCTGTCCAGGAGGGCAATTCGAGCAAACGCTTGCGGTAATTTTCGTCGAAAGGAACTTTGGCAGGCTCGGCATCCCAGTTCTCATAACGTCTCTGGGTAACTGCTTCTATTTCTCGAATGTCCTCTTCTGACCAAGTGCTGACTTTAGCCAAATTTTCCTTGAAAATTTTGTTGCCGAAGGGGTCTTCGAGCGCCTCTTGCGGGGTTTGTTTAGCTCGCAATTTTTTAAAGTGAGCCAGAATTATTGGGCGCAGGCTGGGGGAAAAAGAATTGAGATAGGCTGGATTTTCTTCCGGCAAGAGTTTGTCATCCGACCTTGAAATTGATTGTGGAGGAAGTCGCTTGTATTCCACCTGCTTATCTGCAACGTAGTTCACCCCTCCATTTTCAGCCTTCCTTTTCAGCAACAGCTCGATAAAATCCAGCGCCAACTGCTTCGAAAAGCTGTCCAACTGGTTGAATTTCAATGTTAAATCGTCCATGACTTGAAAGTTTCGATTTTCAAAAGTAGAAAACTTCTCCTTGTTACCGAGGTATCAATTCGCCCCTCGCTGCTCCTGCATCTTTGCCTCATAAAATTTTCGATGGAGCCAAGACCAGTCAGCACTTGAAGTGCTGACTGGTCTATCTTCAAAATTTCCATCCA
>CAZHLB010001161.1:0-2016 GCA_964533005.1 uncultured Saprospiraceae bacterium | reverse complement strand
ATTCGAGGTTTTTTGGTGGAATTCATACCCGGCAGGATAATCAGGCGGGCTTGGAGCAAGGGGCAATAATTGCTGAAAACGTCAATCTTTTGAAGTGGAAAAAAGAGAATAATTAACTGACATAAACACGATGCTATTTTTTAAACACATAGTCACATAGTGGCACATAGCTTTTTGATAATCAGAAAACTATGTGGGTCTATGTGACTATGTGTTTAAATTAAAAAGCATCGTGTTTTCATATTATCACGGTGAAAATCAAACTGAAATATTGGCTTATTTCCATTGGCTTTTTGGCGCAAATATCCTTTGCTCAAATCCGCTTCACCGATGCCACCGAAGCCGCTGGCATTCGCCATGAATTCCAGGTTTACGAAGGCATGTTCGGCGGCGGCGCCTGCGTTTTTGACCTCGACAACGACGGTTACGAAGACCTTTATTTGACTTCCGGCATGAACGACGACCAGTTATTATTGAACCAAAAAAACGGCACGTTCAAAAACATCCTTGAAGGCTCCGGGCTGGAATTGACCAAAAAATTCGTGACCCAGGGTGTGGCGGGCGCAGATGTTAACCGGGACGGCTGGGTTGACCTTTTCATCACCACCATTAACCGCCGGGACAAACCCAACCAAATTCCCCATGCTCAAAACCTCCTTTTTCTGAACAATGGCAACCTGACTTTCCGGGACGCCACCGCCGAATTTGGTATCGAGCGGCTTCAATCTTTCAGCACCGGCGGCAGTTTTGGCGACTTCAATGCCGACGGTTTTCCCGATTTGTACGTGGGCAATTATTTCCAGGATTACGATGGGGAATTGACGGAAATCAACGACGCCACCATCGTCAATGCGAGCAAAACCGCCGAGGGTTACCTGCTTTTGAACAAGAATGGCAAGCGTTTTAAGGACGTTTATCAAGATTATGGCTTGAACCACAAGGGCTTCGGTTTTGGCGGCGTCTTCACGGATTTCGACAACGACGGCGACCAGGATTTGATGGTCAACCATGATTTTGGTTACAAAGCCAAACCCAATTATTTGCTGCGCAACGATTATCCAAAAAAGGCTTTTACCTACGTGGAAAAGGAACTTGAAATGGATTTGCGCATCAATGCAATGGGCGCTGCGGTGGGCGATTTCGACAACAACGGATGGCTGGATTATTTTGTCACCAATATCAAATTCAACCGCTTCATGGTCAGCGGCGGCGCTGGGAAACCTTTCTCTGACAAGGCGAAGGAACTCGGAACGGCGATGTTCACTATCAGTTGGGGCGCAAATTTCGCCGACTTTGACCACGACGGCGACCTCGACCTTTTTGTTGCCAACGGCGACCTCAACCCTAACTGCGTGCCGATGGGCGATTACCTTTTTGAAAATACCGGCAGAAAATTTCAGGACGTGGCAAGAGCGGCAGGCGTCAACGACTACGGTTTGGGCAGGGGTTCGGTGATTTTTGACCTCGAAAACGACGGCGACATGGACTTGCTGGTGGTCAATCAAAAAGCGGTGAGAGATTATCCGATGCCTTCCGTGACGCACCTTTTTCGCAATGATTCGACACATGGAAACTGGCTAAAAGTGGCGCTTTCGGGTAGCCGGTCGGAGAAACATGGCATCGGTTCGAGGGTGGAAATCGTGGTCGGGAAGGTGCGGATGCTGCGGGAAATTGACGGCGGCGGCTCCAGCCATTTGTCTCAAAATTCAACGATTGCGCACTTCGGTGTCGGGGCGGCGGAAAATGTGGATTCGGTGATTGTCACTTGGACGGGGGGCAAGCGGCAAGTTTTGGTCAATCAACAGGTGAACCAGCTTTTGCAGGTGGTGGAGGCAGTTGAAGTAGAAAGAGAGGCGGGGATTTTGACGAAGACGTTGATTGCAGTGGCGGTTTTGGCGGTGGTGTTTTTGGTGGTGAAGATGTTTCGGAGAGGAAGACAGACAACATGATTACTCAGTAATTTAGGATTCCGCATTTCGAGCGGCGGGGTTTTGAAACCCCGCATTTCTGACGGAA
>CAZHLB010001160.1:0-2018 GCA_964533005.1 uncultured Saprospiraceae bacterium | reverse complement strand
GGGTTGTTTTTTTTCTTCGGGGACAATTACCCCGCACCCATGGTTTTGGTGGTTTCTACGGTTTTGGGAGGTTTAGCTGAACCTCCCTAAACCTTCGAAACCTCCTAAACTTCTTCAAAGCTCCCGAATCCAGATATTCCGATAGCTCACCTTGTCGCCATGGTCTTGCAGCGAAATCGGCGCTTTGTCATGTGCTTCATTTTTTGGCAAGCCGATGTACTCCGATGTGCCTTTGATTTCCACGTGATTTTGAACCAGGACGCCGTTTTGAATCACCGTCACGTAGGCGGACGAGACTTTGATGCCGTCCGAATTGAAGCGGGGAGCGGTGTAAATGATGTCGTAAGTCTGCCACTCGCCGGGCATCCGGCAGGCATTGACGAGCGGAATGTGCTGCTTGTAAATCGAGGCAGCTTGCCCGTTCGAGTACGTGCGATTTTCGTAGCTGTCGAGCACCTGCACTTCGTAGCGTCCTTGCAAAAAGACGCCGCTGTTGCCCCTGCCTTGTCCTTCGCCTTTCACTTCGGCAGGCGAACGCCATTCGACGTGAAGTTGGCAGTCGCCAAAACTGCGTTTGGTTTGAATGCCGTTCGTGCCTTTGACGACGGTCATCGCCCCGTCGGCAAGCTCCCATTTGACGGCAGAACCGTCGGCGTGCGCCCATTCGCTCAGGTTTTTGCCGTCGAAAAGAACGATAGCGTCGGAGGGTGGGGCAGTGGCAGCGCCGGGTGTGACGATGCGGGGTTCTGGTTCCCAAACCTCGGTGGCTTTGGGGTCGGTGATTTGTGCAAGGAGGCTGCATTGGAAAAACAGGCAGCAGAGAAGCAGGAGAAAGGAATATTTTTTCATGTTCGCTTTTAAAATTTTGGGGATGTTTCACAACACGACTTTTTTCTTCAACACATAGTCACATGAGTTCACATAGTTTTTTGAAAATCAGCAAACTATGTTTTCTATGTGACTATGTGTTGAAGAAAAAAGTCGTGTTGTGAAACATCCCAAATATTGGTTCAAAGGCAAGTTCAAGCTATCAGCCTTGAATTCGACCTTCGGCTCAAAAGTAGAAGTTCATCGAAAATAACCTCGCCCACATGATTCAATTCAAAGACCGCCACACGACCGTTTTCCAAAGCGCCCTTTTCCAAACCACCGCCACCGTCGTCGAAACCGCCGACCTCCTCCTCGTCGTTGACCCGAACTGGCTGCCGGAGGAAGTTCTTGCCATCCGCCGCTACGTGGACGAGTTGCTGGCGGAGCGGCAGCGCCCGGTTTTTCTACTTTTCACCCACTCAGATTACGACCACGTCATCGGCTACCGGGCTTTCCCGGAAGCAACCGTCATCGCATCGAGGGCTTTTGTGGAAAACCCTGACAAGCAGGCAGTTTTGGAGCAAATCCTGACCTGGGACGATGAAAACTACGTCTGCCGAAGCTATCCCATCGAGTACCCGATGCCCAATATTTTGGTTAAAAAAGACCGCCAAACGCTGGAAGCAGGCGGCACGAAACTGACCTTCTACCTTGCGCCAGGGCATAACCGGGATGGCATTTTCACCCTCGTCGAACCGGTGGGCGTTTGGCTGGCTGGCGACTATTTGTGCGAGGTGGAGTTTCCCTACATTTATTTCAGCAGCAAGGCTTACGAGCAAACGTTGGCGAAGGTGGACGGCATTTTGGAGCGGCACGAGGTGCGGCTGCTCGTGCCGGGTCATGGCAAAGTGGCGACGGAGCGGGAGGAGATTTTGGCGAGGAAAAACGAGGCGTTGGGCTACGTGCAAGAATTGCGGCAGTGCCTGGCGGAAGGCAGGGAATTCGAGGTGGAAAAATTGTGGCGGCGGTACAAATTTCCTCGTGGGATGCAGCGGTTTCACGAGGAGAATGTGGCGCTGATGCGGAAGGAATAGGTGTCGCCAAAAAACACTTTTGCGCAGAAATTAGCCCCCCAAAAGGGGTTTTGGGACACCGGTAAACCAGAAACACCAAACCCACCCAACCCAATTTACCCCCCCCCCCATTTT
>CAZHLB010001159.1:0-2020 GCA_964533005.1 uncultured Saprospiraceae bacterium | reverse complement strand
CCAATACCCTCACTGTTAATAAAATTCAAATCGCCAAAATCAAAAACAAGATGTCGAATACCCCCGCAAACACTACTGACTTATGCAGAACCTTGACATTATTTATTTCACCCTATTCCCTTGGGACAATGCGTACTCGTCCGTATCGCTTTCGTTCACGAGGGAATTCGCAAAAAACAACCGGGTATTTTACATCAATCACCCCTACTCCATCAAGGATTTCATCAACGGATGGAACCAGCCGATGGTCAAATTGCGCCGGAAGGACATGCTTCTGAACCGGATGCGCTACGAGACCATTGCCGAATTGCCGGAGGTCGTTGCAGTGCAGCCGCCACTCACTTTGCCCATCAATTGGATGAAGCCGGGAGCGATGTACGACAGGCTGTACGATTTCAATAATCGCATCATTGTCAACACGATACGGCAGGTGGTGAAAGATTACAAGTTGAAAAATTACATCTACCTGAACTGTTTCAATCCATATTATGCAGGCTTCCTGCCAAAGGATTTGAAGCCGAAATTGAACATTTACCAGTGCATTGACGACATGACAGAGGAAGCGTACACGGCAAAACACGGCGCACGTGTGGAGGAAAATGTCATCCGCCAAACTGACGTAGCATTGGTGACTTCGAGCAACTTGCTTCGACTAAAAAAACACTTGAACCCCAACACCTACGTCCTGAATAATGCGGTGGACACAACCATTTTCGAGCAGGCTTTGGAAAAGCCATTGCCCCGCCCGAAGGAACTACAAGACATCACCGGGAAAATCATCGGATTCACCGGGAACATCAATGAATACAGGCTGAATTACCCGCTGTTCCGGCGCATTGCAGAAAGCCATCCCGACAAAACGCTCGTGATGGTGGGGCCCCTGAACAGCGAAACGTACAAGGAATATGGGCTGGACAAACTGCCCAACGTGATTTTGACAGGCGGAAAACATATCCGGGAATTGCCTGCTTTTTTGCAGCATTTCGACGTGACCATCATCCCGTTTTTGCTGAATAAACTGACGGCGAGCATTTATCCTTTGAAAATCAATGAGTACCTCGCTGCCGGAAAGCCGGTGGTGGCGACAAATTTTTCGGAGGATATTCGAGGCTTTGCAAATGATATTTATATTGCCAATCACGAGGAGGAATTTGTGCAGCTTATCCACCGGGCTATCGCTGAAAATTCGCAGGATTTAATTGCTCGCCGGGTGGCTACGGCTCACCAAAATTCCTGGAAGGAACGGGTGCGGCAGTTTTGGGAAATCGTGGACGAGCATTTGGCAGAAGTGAGGCAAACTGCTTGATTTAGTAGAAAATAACGTTGCTAATATTTGAGCTTAATCAACACACTTTTTTTTAAAACACATAGTCACATAGACAACATAGTTTTTTGGTTTTCAAGCAACTATGTGAGCTATGTGACTATGTGTTGAAAAAAAAATGTCTTGTGTTGGTATAAAATATGGCATCGTTTGAAGTGCATATAAACTCAAAATAAAACAAACGCATGATGACACTCAGCAACCAGATTACTGCTCTCCGGGACGCTGACTTTTTGAACCCAGCTTACCAAGATTTGCAAGCGGTGGCGGCGGATTTTAAAGAGTCCTATCAAAATGACGACCCCTTTCCGAACATCGCCTTCGAGCATTTTTTCAACCCGGAAATCCTCGATGCCATCCTCGATGAATTTCCCAACCTGGAAGGCAAAGACGATATCAAGTTTCACTCCCCGAACGAAATCAAGCTGGCTTCAAAAGGCGAGCGGCGATTTGGGCCCGTGACGAAAGCATTTGTCCGATTTTTGAATTCCGAACCGTTCCTGCTGTTTTTGCAAGAATTGACTGGCATCGAGGAAACGCTGACGCCCGACCCTTACTTCGAGGGCGGCGGCTACCACCAAACCAAGCCCGGCGGCTTCCTGAAAATCCACGCTGACTTCAACAAACATCGCCAAACCAACCTCGACAGACGCTTGAATGTGCTGGTTTACCTGAATAAAAACTGGAAAGAGGAAT
>CAZHLB010001158.1:0-2030 GCA_964533005.1 uncultured Saprospiraceae bacterium | reverse complement strand
GCCAAACTCCAGTTTGGCGGAGGCTCCCTTCGCCAAACTGGAGTTTGGCGACACTGAACCTCAAGCTGACATGAGCCAATTTTTTTCACCTTTGGCTTCCTAACTTCTTTTTCAATTTCAACCAACAACGCATGTCAAACGACCATTTCGACCCGCCAACTTCTGCTCCGCAAACAGACCCTGCAACTGAGCAAATCCTGCCTGCCATCAATCCCGAGATTTCGGGACAAGTCCACCAATCCTCATTCATCAATCAACCAGCCTGGTCGCACAATCGCCTCGACCTCACGCCTGTCGCCAACGCCGTTGCCGCCATCAAAAACGAGTTGCGAAAGGTCATTATCGGGCAGGAGGAGATGATGGATTTGCTGCTGGCTGCCTTGTTTTGCAATGGGCACGTACTTATCGAAGGCGTCCCCGGCATCGCTAAAACGTTGACAGCCAAGCTGCTGGCGCAATCGCTCGACACCGGATTCAGCCGCATCCAGTTCACACCCGACCTCATGCCCAGCGACGTGGTGGGCACGACGGTTTTCAACATGAAGAACTCGGATTTCACTTTCAATGCGGGGCCCATTTTTTCCAACGTCATCCTGATTGACGAAATCAACCGGGCGCCAGCAAAGACGCAAGCCGCTCTTTTTGAGGTGATGGAAGAATACCAGGTGACCGTTGACGGCGTGACGTATCCGATGAAGCAGCCGTTTTTTGTGGTCGCTACGCAAAACCCCATCGAGCAGGAGGGAACGTACAAGTTGCCGGAGGCGCAACTCGACCGTTTCCTGTTCAAAATCAATGTCAGCTACCCGGAACTGGAAGAAGAAAAAAACATCCTGCGCCGCTTCCGCAACGACTTCAACCTGGCATTGCGGCACGAGGTGAAACCCGTTTTTTCGGCGGAAAACATCACTGCCTGCCGCAGTTTGGTCGAGCAAGTGCAAATTCGGGAGGAGTTGCTGGACTACATCGCTGCCCTCGTTCACAACACTCGCAGCCATGCCGACTTGTTTTTGGGCGCATCGCCGAGGGCGTCGCTCGCCATTCTGAAATCCTCGAAAGCCCTGGCAGCCATGAGCGGCAGGGACTTCGTGACGCCCGACGACATTCGTTTCGTGGCTTACCCGGTGCTGAACCACCGCATCATTTTGACGCCGGAGCGGGAAATGGAAGGCTTCGATGCGAAGGATGTGATTGAGGAAATTTTGAAGAAGATGGAAATTCCACGATAGGGATAAACTGCCAAACAAAGCGAAATGGCAATGTCCACCACCTCCTTTCTCGACAAGCCCTGCATCATCGCTTTTGAGCAAACTCTTTTCTTGAAAACAAGCAAAAACTGCCTGCCATGCCAACTTTGGATGAATGTCTTGAATACCTCAATAGTGGTGATTTTGAAAGAGCGATAGATTATTTGACGCAAGTCATTGAGCTTGACCCGAACAATGCCGTGGCTCTCTACAACCGGGGGAATGCCAAATTCGATTTGCGTAGCTACGAATCCGCCCTTTCCGACTACAACCGGGCTATCGAGCTTGACCCGGACTATGCCCAGGCTTTTTGCAACCGTGGGGTTGCCAAGGCTGTACTACATCGCTACGAATCCGCCATTTCTGATTTCAACCGGTTTATCGAACTTAACCCCAACAATGCCATAGTTTTCTACTACCGTGGGGAAGCCAAAGCTGAACTGCATCTCTACGAATCTGCGATTTCCGATTACGACAGGGCCATCGAACTGGATCCGAACAATGTCATAAATTTCTCTAAACGTGGGTTTGCCAAAGCCTTATTGCACTGCCATGAATCCGCTATTTCAGACTTCAACATGGCTATAGAACTTGACCCAAACGATGCCATAACTTTCGTCAACCGTGGGGTTGCCAAAGCCAAATTGCACCGCTATAAATCCGCCATTTCAGACTATGACCGGGCTATCGAGCTTGACCCGAACAATGTCATAACTTTCTCCAACCGGGGGGATTCAAAATCCAAATTGCAACGAGACGAGTAAGACATTTCATAATACGACA
>CAZHLB010001157.1:0-2032 GCA_964533005.1 uncultured Saprospiraceae bacterium | reverse complement strand
CGTGCCGCCAAACTCCAGTTTGGCGGTGACTCCCTTCGCCAAACTGGAGTTTGGCTACACTTTTCTCAGAGCACTAAATTCATTTGTCTCCGCCCAATTCCGCCCCCTGCTCCACACCAATCGTCACCCGGTACATCCCCGGCGGAATAGGTCTTTCACCTTGCGGATACGGCGCAACTTCCAGCAAACGAACAGTCCGGTTGAAAATGACCGTCGCCGTTGGCGGCTCCATCTGGCTGTTCGGCGTGGCGAGATTGCGCAGGAAAAAGTCGTCGTATTTTTCAAAGGCAAAGCCAATCACCGCCCGACCTTCCCAAAAACAGGTGACGCCTTTCGGGCAACGGCTGTCTTCGGGAATGCTGCGGAAAGTGATGGTAAAATTGTCGGGAACGACTTTCACCGTCTCGCCCAACATCAAAGTAATCTGACCGCCAACCCTCACGGTTTTGACAGGTGCAGGCTTTTCAAGGGCGGCAACGTTAGCCGGAGAAAACGGCTCGTCGAGGAGCAGGTTTTCATCCTTTTGGCAGCCCAGGCTGAAAAGCAAAGCCAATCCGAGGAAAAAAATCCAGTGTCTCATGGCTCGTAATTTTGGTGAATGGATGGCTGAGAACAAGCGATGTTCTCAGCCATCGCATGAAAATTTCACTGTTCTGAATTCAAAACCAATGAGGAAAGAAGTGCCAGTTGGTTGAAAAAAATCAGCACTGCCGCTACCTCGGTTGGACGCCGATGGTCACTCGGAAGTTGTCCTGCGGGATGCCAGCGGTGGTTTGCGGAAAGGGCGAAACGTCGAGCAGCGTCACCATGAACTTGTCAAAAACGACGCCGGTGGTGGAAAAATCAGGGTCGGTTTTGCTGATGCCCAGCTTCAAGCCTGCCATGCTGTCGGTGGATTGGAATGCCAAACCGACAACCGCATTTCCGGGCGAGGAGCAGAAGGTGTTGGCAGGGCAACGAGTATCCGAAATGCTCACCAAGGTCACCTTCATTCCGCTGGACAAAGCGGTGGTTTGATTGATTTGAAGCATCACCCTTTCACTTCCTGAAGCAGTGGTAGAAAAATCAGCCCGGGTGGTCACTTCCGGGTCAGTAGTCAAAGCCTGTTCGAGGCTGGCATCTTGGACAAGGCTATTTTCCTTGTCGCAGGCGCTAAACAGCAGCAGCGCAAATGCGAAGAAAAAAACTCGATTTTTCATGGCTAAAATGTTTGAATGAACTGTCGCCGGAATCCATGCAAACATGGCTTCCGGAAAACAAGGGATGTTCTTTTCCAAGGGCATTTTCGAGTCATTTCCATGGCATTGAAATAGCGCAGGCGAGTGGCTTGTCTTTTCTCAGGAGCGTAGCGAAGCGTAAATTTTTACCCTCAAAATGGAAAGAAGCTTTTGCTGATGACCTGCAAAACTGCGCTTGTTTTGCTTGCGGCTGCCGCCGCTATTTTTCCGGGCAAGAAGCGAGACTAACACGATTTTTTTAGGGGAATGTTCATGGGTGAGAAGTAAAAAGTAAAAAGGCAAAAGGCAAAAGTGGAGTGACACGTCCCTACACTTTTGCCTTTTGCCTTTTTACTTTTTACTTCAACATCTCTTCATACACCTCGCATTTTTTCAAAGCTTCCCGCACGGTTTCATGTTTGACGACGCCGAAATCATTGCCCCAGGCGTGGTTGATATAGTTGATGACATTGGTGATTTCAAACTCGGTCAAGGCAGGCGAGCCGGGCATTTCCGTGCTATATTTTTTTCCGTTCACGGTGATTTCACCTTTCAATCCCTTGCGGATGATGCAGGGCAATTCGTCTTTTCGGATAGTCAAAAAATCTGCTCCGGCGAGCGGTGGGATGATGCCTTGCAAGCCGGTGCCTTCGTCCATGTGGCAGTTGGAGCAGAAGTTTTCGTAGAGGATTTTGCCTTGCTGGTAGGGATGTTCCTGGCAGGAAACGGCAAGCATGAGCGCAACGCTCAGGCAAAAAATTTGATACCGACGTTTACGAAACTTTAGAAGTTTCGTAAACGTGAGGCTATGAATT
>CAZHLB010001156.1:0-2036 GCA_964533005.1 uncultured Saprospiraceae bacterium | reverse complement strand
CGAGGATGACAAAAGCGACTTGGAGGCGTGCTTAACGACTTATGATACAGCCTCAGCCAACCTGCTTATTTCAAGCTAAGAGGATTGTCATTCTTGACCAATTGGAGCGCCTTGATAACCGAGGCATCTTCCTGATTTAACACGTGATAATATCCATTGTCTCCCCAAAGATTGCGGGCGATGGAAGCTTTGATTTGCCGCTTGATTTCATTTTTCACCAGCCGCCACCTGCGGTCGTTGCGCTTCTCGCCTTGCCGCAGGGCAAAATCCAAAAACTGCTGGGCGAAATCTTCTTTGACCGAAAAGTTTTTGCTGAAATCCTCCACCGTTTGCTGGTCGAAATCGCTGCGATGATGCTCCAGGTGGCGGAAGACGAAGGCTGGCACCCGCTTGTTCAGCTTGATGAAAAATGGGTCGAGCAGCGTGGAATCGAGCGGCACAAACACGTCCGGAATGATGCCGCCGCCGCCGTACACGACCCTGCCTGCTTTCGTGAAATACTTCGTGGTATCCAGCACTTCGATTTTGGTTTCATCGTACAGTTCACCGGTTTCCATGCGCTCGGACATGTCGTCGTCGTAGCCGTCCCTGCCTTCGTAAGGCTTTTGGATGCAGCGACCGGAAGGCGTGTGGTAGCGGGCAACCGTCAGGCGGATGGCGGAGCCGTCCCGCAGGCGGTATTGTTCCTGCACCAGCCCCTTGCCGAAAGTGCGCCTGCCGATGAGGACGCCCCTGTCCCAATCCTGGATTGCCCCGGCGATGATTTCGCTGGCGGAAGCAGCACCTTCGTCAACGAGGACGGCGAGGTTTTCAATCTTGTAAAAATTCATCCCGGTGCTTTTGTACTCGCTGCGTGGGACGCTGTTGCCTTCGGTATAGACCAGCAGGCGGTCTTTTTCCTCGAAAAGCTGGCTGAGAATGTTGGTTGCTTCTTGCAAGTAGCCGCCGGGATTTTGGCGCAGGTCGAGCACGAGATGCTTCATTTTGTGTTTGTCAACCATGGTTTCGACAGCCTTCATGAACTCCTCGTAAGTTTTTGAGGTGAACCTGTTGATTTTGATAAAGCCGGTTTCCTGGTCGAGCATGTAGGCAACTTCCACGCTGTTCACCGGGATTTTGGCTCTTGTCAATTGAAAATGCCGCACCGCTTTTTCAAAGCCTCGCACGATGCCGATGTCAATCTTGGTGCCCTTTTCGCCTTTCAATTTCTCCAGAACTTCTTCGTAGTCAATGTTTTCGCCGACGCAGAGCGAGTCGCCGATTTGCACGATTTTATCGCCCGGCATGATACCTGCACCCGCTGCGGGTCCCCCGGAAATGGCAGCCACCACCATCACTGTGTCGTCCACTACGATAAATTCAATGCCGATGCCGTCGAAGCTGCCTTCGAGTTGGTTGTTGATGTCCTTCAAATCTTCGGCGGAGATGTAGTTGGAGTGCGGGTCGAGTTGGAAAAGAATGTTGTCAATGGCTTCTTGCACCAGTTCTTCCTTGTTGATGTCGTCCACGTACTTGGCTTCGATGTAGCGAATCAACTCCTCCAGTTTGCCCTGACCGAGCGAACTGGGCGGCAGATTTTCCTTCTTGGGCATGGCGATGGCAGCCACGGTCGGCGGGTTGTTTTGCATTTTGATGCCAATCAACATGCCTCCGACCATCGTCAGGGAGAGCAAAATGGGCAGCCAGATATTCACTTTTTTGGGAGGAGGAGTCAACTTGTAGTCCATCGAGAAAAATTTATGCGGCAAAGATATTTAGAAAGACCTGTCAGCACTTGAAGTGCTGACAGGTCTTCATTGTTCGGAGGAAAAAACACGTTGCCGCAGGAAACGTTGCAGGAAAAAATCAGGCGAAAGTCAAGGTTTTGCCGAGTCTTTGATCTGTCGTGGCAAATTCAGGCGTTTTGGAAAAACTGTCAACTTCCCTTCCAAAATTTGCAGCGATATGTTTTTTCGGAGAGGAGTGGTTTTGAAGGGTTTGATTCTCTGACAATTCTTGTGGGACGCGAGGAGGATGGGAACGCGGATGACGCGGAT
>CAZHLB010001155.1:0-2045 GCA_964533005.1 uncultured Saprospiraceae bacterium | reverse complement strand
GAGCCTCGGGTCGCCTACGAGAGCGCAGCAACTTTGACCCCGCCTGCCGTTAAAATTCCTTCAATCCGGGCGCTGCGGGTAAAAATTCCTTACGTCGAAATCCGGGATGTGAAAGAAAATCAACTTGTTACTTCCATTGAAATACTTTCTCCCGTCAATAAGAGAAATCCCGGTTTGGAAACCTACCGAAAAAAGCGCCTGCTTCTTCAGGAACATTTTGTGAGCCTCCTCGAAATTGACCTGCTTCGTGCGGGAAACCGACCATTTTCACACCCATCTTTGCCAGGCTCGGATTATTTGGTCTTGTTGTGGCGAGCCATGAGTGGCGAGTCGGAAGCTTGGACGATGAGCATTCGAGATAAGTTGCCGGTCGTGCCTGTCCCTCTGAAATCTCCCGACCCAGACGTAAGATTGGATTTGGGCAAAGCTTTCAATTTAGTGTATGAGCGAAGCAATTACAGGGGGGAGATAAATTATGAAAAAGAACCGCCTTCGCCGCCGCTCTCCGAGGAAGACTGGCTTTGGATGAAGCAATTGCTAAAATCCAAAACCGAAAATCCGGTCTAATCTTCCTCCATTTCCACCTCATCTTCTTCTTCCAAAACCTCCGCCGGGCGTGGCTCGGTGGACTTATAAAACAACCGGGAGCAATTCTGCCGGGTGAAAATTTCCCTCGCCACCCGCTGAATTTCTTCGACGGTCACTGCCTCGTACAAATCCACTTCTTGATTGACCAATTCGGCGTCGCCTAACAACTCGAAAAATGCCAAGTTGATGGCTTTGTTCAGCACACTGGCTTCGGAAAAGACGAGGGAGGCTTCCGATTTGTTTTTCAGTTTTTGAAGCTCCCGCTCCGACAACTGGTTGATTTTCAGTTCTTCCAGTTCTTTCCAAATCGCAACTTCCGCCACTTCCAGCGTAATTCCATCCGAAGGTTTTCCCTCGATAATCAACAAACCGGGGTCAATGCTCGCCGTGATGTAGCAATCAATGCTTGAAAACAGGCGCTGTTCCTTGAGCAAGCGGCGAAACAGGCGGGAGGAGGGTCCGCTGCCAAGCACGTCGGAGAGCAAGTCAACTGCATAAAAATCCTTGTCTTTCCGGTTGCCCATGTGGAAGGTGAGGTAGAGCGCATCCACCGGCACTTTAGCTGCCTGCGTCTGTTGATGAAGTTCCCCTTGCGGAGGCTCGGCGGGCAGGCGGCGCAGCGGAATGTTTCCCGACGGAATGTCGCCAAACCATTTTTCCACCAGCGAGCGGACGTTTTCGGTTTTCACGTTTCCGGCAATGACCAGGATGGCATTGTTCGGGCGGTAATAATTGTAGAAAAATCGCTTCACGTCGTCCAGCGTGGCATCTTCGACGTGCTTTGGAACGATGCCGATGGTGGGCCAGCGATATGGATGCACTTTGTAAGCCAGCGCAGAAATGAGATGCCAGGCGTCGCCGTATGGCTGGTTCAGGCAGGTTTCTTTGAACTCCTCGACCACCACTTTCCGCTGCACTCCCAGCACTTTTTCGCTGAAACTCAGACTGAGCATCCGGTCGCTTTCGAGCCAGAGGGCGATTTCGAGGTTTTCGACGGGGAGCACTTCGTAGAAATTGGTGATGTCGTTGTTTGTGAAGGCGTTGTTCTCGCCGCCTGCGAGTTGAATCGGGTCGTCGAAATTGGGAATGTTGGCGGAGCCGCCGAACATCAGGTGCTCGAAAAGGTGTGCAAAGCCTGTCTTTTCGGGTGATTCATCTTTGCTGCCGACGTTGTAAAGCACGTTTACGGCGACCATCGGCGTGCTGTTGTCCTCGTGCACCAAGACCCGCAAACCATTCGAGAGCGTAATTCTTGAAAAACTTATCACTGTTATTGTTTGGCAATCCAACCTGAATTAACCTGCTGTTTCTCAGCCGGTTTTTTCAGAAGGGCAGCAAAAGTAGAAAACCAGCCCAAAAAGAAACATCCCGTAAATCCGGCAAATCCAAGTGTTTCTTTCCCAACTTATTAATTGAGTGGTGGCAATCGGTAGCACAGCCTAAAGGCTGTGCTACCG
>CAZHLB010001154.1:1731-2054 GCA_964533005.1 uncultured Saprospiraceae bacterium | reverse complement strand
GTTTTAGAGGCGCCGTTTGAAGTGGTGGCTCACCTGGCTGGCATTCGGCCTACCGTTTTTGACATCCGCCCGTTTTTGGGTTTGCATCCGCAGCATTCCTGCCTGGGAATTTTTAATGGATTGGGCACGAAGGGGGCTTCGCTTGCGCCATTTTTTGCGAAGCAAATGGCTGATTTTCTGCTTGGTAAAGGTCAGGTGGATGCAGAGGTGGATATTGCGAGGTTTAGACCTCAAAGCTGACAGGTGGAAAATACCTTCCCGGGGGGATAAATAATTGATATGATTATTTGTTTTCTACCTGCGATATCTATTGATAACAAAGA
>CAZHLB010001154.1:0-1721 GCA_964533005.1 uncultured Saprospiraceae bacterium | reverse complement strand
ATTTTTCAGCACGGGAAGGTATTTTCCACCTGTCAGCTTTTTGCCCGGATGTGTAGTTTTACTGCCAAATCAATTTCAGCACAATCCAGATGAAAAAAATCCAACGCCGTCTCGCTGCCGTGATGTTTACCGACATGGTTGGTTATTCCGCCATGATGCAAAAGGACGAAACCATCGCCAACCAACTCCGGGAGCGGCACCGGGAGGTTTTTACCAATTATACAAAAGCCCACGACGGGGAAATTCTTCAATATTTCGGCGACGGAACTTTGAGCATTTACCCCAGCGCCGCCGCTGCGGTGGAATGTGCGGTGGACATTCAAAAGGAATTGAAAAAAGACCCGCCCGTCGCCCTGCGCATTGGTATCCACACGGGCGACATCAGCTACAGCGAGGAGGATGTTTTTGGCGACGGCGTCAACGTGGCTTCGAGAATTGAATCGCTTTGTGTGCCCGGGGGCATTTTCATTTCGGGCAAAGTTTACGACGATATCAAAAACCACACTCGCCTGCGAGCCGTGCCGCTCGGTAAGTTTTCCTTGAAAAACATCCACGACCAGATAGAAATTTATTCCGTTTCCAACCAAGGCATCACTGTTCCCGATAGACAAGCTTGGGCGCAGCAGCAAATCCAGCCGCTTGTTAGCGCAAAACCGCAGCCGATTGCAGGCAAAAAGAGAAAGGGGAAGGCAGGTCTGTTGGCTTTTTTCTTCGGGATGTTTGGAGTTCATAGGTTTTACCTGGGTCAGCGGGATTGGGGCATGATTTATCTGGCAATCACACTTGCCGCCATGTTTTTCCTTCCTGGTAGGCTGCAAAATCTGACAGGCTTAATGGCGATGGTTGGTTTCGTGGATGCGCTTCTATTTTGGACGATGTCGAGGGCAGATTTTGATAAAAAATTCAACCACGAAATTGTCGAAGAGGTGAGGCAAGAACCTGCCGCCGCTGCCCAACAGTCGGCGGAAAAGAGTTTTCTCAAACTTCAATTTGAAAACTACAAAGCCAAAGGATTGAAAGAGTACCGGGAATACGACTTCGCCGAAGCCATCGAAGCCTTCAAAAAAGCGGCGGAAATCAAAAACGACGACCCGGAAATTCATTTCCTGCTCGCCTGCGCCCACTCCCAAGTCGAACAAACAGAAAAAGCCTTGCTGCACCTCGACGCCGCCGTTGCCTTCGGCTTGAAAGACTCCGAACGAATTGTAAAAAGTGAAGCCCTTGCCTACCTGAGAATGCAGCCTATTTTCGAGGCATTCGCTGAAAATGGCTACCGCCTGCCTCAGCCTGAACTCTCTAAAAAAGAGGAACCTGAAACTGAAAATTCCGACCTGCTCGAACAACTCAACCGCCTGCAAAAGCTGCGAAAAGAAGGCAGCCTGGCGGAGGAGGATTACCAAAAATTGAAAACAGCTGCACGGAGGTCGTTTGAAGATTAACTCAATTGGATGCGTTGCGGCGCTTCCACCCAGATTTTTTCAGTGAAATATATGCCTGCCAAAACCAGCAAACCCGCTGCGGGCAACGCCCAATCTGCCTCGTTCCAAAATGTCAAAGAGAACGGAAGCAGGTTGCCAAACACCACGACGCCCCACCAAAACAGGTTGGCGTACTTGCCTTTCGTAATCATTTTCACCACCAATTTGGCGTCTTGCGTCGGGTGCGGCGTGGTCAATTCCACCAGTAAAATCAACAGATTCAAGCCGATGCCTGCCACCATC
>CAZHLB010001153.1:0-2054 GCA_964533005.1 uncultured Saprospiraceae bacterium | reverse complement strand
CACATAGTCTTTTGAGAATCAGAAAACTATGTGAACTATGTGACTATGTGTTGAAGAAAAAAGCGTGTTGACGAAACACCCAAAATGACATTTCTGTCTTCCTGCTTCACATGAACATCCTCGCCAAACTAACGCTCCGTTTTTCGGTCATTGTCGCCTCGATTTTGGTGGTGTTTTCGGTGGCGGTTTACACCGTTTCAGCAACTTACCGCAAGGAAGAATTTTACGACCGCATGGAAAAAAGAGCAGTGACGACCGCCCGCCTGCTCGTCACGGTGGAGGAGGTGAACAAAGACTTGCTGCGCATCATTGACAAAAACTCCGTGCCTGCCTTGCCGGAGGAAAAAATCCTAGTCTTCGACCAACACGACAGCTTGATTTACAGCAGCTTGGACGACCCCGGCGAGCTGTACCCGGCTGCCCTCCTCGACGAGGTGCGGCGCAAAAAGAACGTCAGTTTTAGCCATGAAAAGTTCGAGCAATTGGGCGTGCTTTACCGGGAAGGGCAGGAAGAATTCGTGGTCGTCGCCTCCGCATTCGACCGCTACGGGCGGCGCAAATTGAGCAATCTGGGGACGGTTTTGCTGACCGGCTTGACGGTTGGCATCGGCATCATCGTGCTGGCGGGGCGACTTTTCGCAGGGCAGGCGCTGGCGCCTTTGGCAAAAATGAACGCCGAAGTTTCCAGCATTTCAGCGGGCAGCCTCGACCGGCGCATCGGCGAGGGCAACCGGAAGGATGAAATTGCCCGGCTGGCAATGAATTTCAACCAAATGTTGCAACGGCTGGAAACGGCTTTCGAGTTGCAGCAGAGTTTTGTTTCCAACGCATCGCACGAATTGCGGACGCCGCTGGCAGCCATGCGCAGCCAGCTCCAGGTGACGCTCGACAAGGAACGCTCGGCGGAAGAATACCGCCAGGTGCTTCAATCCTTGCTCGACGACATCGAATCTTTTTCGGAACTGACGACCGGCTTGCTCACCTTGGCGCTTTCCAGCGTCGAAAAACAGCGCCTGCATTTTGCCGATTTCCGGGTGGACGAGGCGATTTTTTCCGCCCAGGAAGAATTGGCGAAACGGCATCCCGACTACCATTTTCAGTTGGAATACGACACCTCGCCAGAGAACGAGGACATGCTCATCTTGCGGGGAAACGAGCAGCTTTTGACCATCGCTTTCATCAATTTCATGGACAATGCCTGCAAATTTTCCTCCGACCGGACGGTTTTCATCGCACTGGGCTTTGGCGTGAAAAATATCGAAGTTCGTTTCAGCGACAAAGGTTTGGGCATCCCGCCTGGTGAGGAGGAGAAGATTTTTAACCCGTTTTACCGTGCCGCCAATGCACCAAATATGGCACGTGGGCATGGCATCGGGTTGTCGCTCTGCCAGAAAATCATTCAGTTGCATGGCGGGAAAATTCGCTTGGAAAGCACGCTGGGCAAGGGAAGTTTGTTTGCGGTGACTTTGCCGGTGAACGGGGATGGGTGATTTGGGGATTGGGGATTGGGATACCCCCACTCACCAGTTCCCAATCCCCCAATCCCCAATTTTTAATCTCTTTTTAATTGCACTTCATTTCCTGAATCATTCTTTGCAAGCACTTTTGCCGCTGTTTCAAAATGGGCAGCGACATGAACATAGCGCCCGTTGCCATTTCCGACGCTCCAAAAAACGAGACCGTATCCAAAACGATTACAAAAATGAATTATCATCCCATGAATGGCAGGCTGCCCGGCAGTTTGCGCAGCAGCGGCTTTTTAGACCGCCTGCTCTCCTTCCTCGCCGGTTCCGGCGCTTTGAATTTCCTTCATTATTCAAAATGTCTATTTATTGCCAAACACATCGGTAGTCCACCGAACAGGGCAGGCTCATTATCGTTCCTGAGTAAAGTGTCGCCAAACTCCAGTTTGGCGATGGGGGGACCAAGCCAAAAAGGAGGTTTGGGCCACATTAAATGCACCCCCCCCGCCGTCCCCCCGCACCCCGAAGCCGATCCCCCGCGGACCGCCTCCGGCATCGGGCTGGCGCTCGGGTGGCACGGGGCCGGATTCA
>CAZHLB010001152.1:0-2057 GCA_964533005.1 uncultured Saprospiraceae bacterium | reverse complement strand
TTGGTCTATCAAAGAACATTCAACACCAACAACACTTTAGTGGTTGACTACCCAATTTTGAAACTGAACTCAAAATTGGAGGACGCAATTCGCGTCCTCCAATTTTTATGGCAATTTTGATTTGCCAACAAGGAATGGACATCACAATTTGTGATGTCCAATTTTCGAAACTAAGCTTAAAACAGGCAACTTTGACTTGCCAACAAAGAATGGACATGCCAATTTGGCATATCCATTCTTTGTTGGCAAGTCAAAGTTGAGGCTATTGTTTATTAAATCATAACAGCTAAATTCTATTTCTATGAACGAAACTTCACTTATTCCTGATGAAGTCATCATCAACAAAATCTATCTTATCCGTGGTCAAAAAATCATGATTGACAGGGACTTAGCGGAACTCTATGGAGTAGAAACAGGAATGCTAAAACGTGCTGTCAGAAGAAATTCAATGCGTTTTCCAGAAGATTTCATGTTCGAAATGAAAGAGGAAGAGTTCCAGAATTGGAGGTCACAAGTTGTGACCTCCAATTCTGACAAGATGGGTTTGCGACACCCACCCTTCTGCTTTACGGAGCAAGGCGTCACCATGCTCTCTTGCATTCTGAACAGCCCAAGAGCCATCGAAGTCAATATCCGTATCATCCGCATTTTCACCCAGATGCGGGAAATGATAATGACAAACAAAGACATCTTGCTGAAATTAGAGCAGTTGGAAAAGAAAATCATTCAGCATGACGATGAAATCAGGCAAATCTTCATGGTCTTGAAAGGACTGCTGCAAACCCCTGCAAAACCAAGAAATCCAATCGGTTTTAAAATCAATCCATGAGTAATTCAAACAACAAGACGAATATTATTGAAGTAAAAACCGGGCGTGATAAAAAACGCTTCATTGACTTCCCGCACGACCTGTACGAAGGCGACCCGAACTATGTGCCTGAAATATTCATAGGTCAAAAAGACCTGCTCGATGAGCGGAAAAATCCATTTTTTCAGCACTCTATAGCGCAGCTTTTTCTTGCTGTCCGAGACGGAAAAGTAGTGGGTCGCATCGCCGCCATTCGCAACAACAACTACAATGAATTTGCCAATACTACTGCGGGGTTCTTCGGTTTTTTCGACGTGATGAAGGACTACGAAGTGGCAAAATCACTGCTCGACACGGCAACCGCCTGGGTGAAAAAAGAAGGATTAAATCATATCCTGGGCCCCGCCAATTTCACCACCAACGACACCGCCGGTTTGCTCGTCGAAGGCTTCGACCGACCGCCGGTGGCGATGATGACGTACAACAAGCCTTATTATGCGGAATTTTTGGAACGATATGGCTTCCAAAAACAAATGGATATGCTCGCCTATTTTGTCGCAGAGGAGGACGTGAATTTTAAATCCGTGCGGCTGGCGCAAATGATTGAAGAGCGATTGGGAAAACGAGGCATTGTTTTCCGTACGGTGAATATGAAAAAATTCAAGGAGGAAATAACCCAGGTGCGGGAAGTATATCGAGCCGCTTGGGACGAAAACTGGGGCTTTGTGCCACCCACCGATGCCGAATTCGACCACCTTGCCAAAGACATGAAAATGGTGATTGACCCTGATTTTGCACTGCTTGCGGAGCATGAAGGCAAAATTGTGGCATTCGCTCTGGCAATTCCAGACATCAATGTTATCACTCGCACCATGAAAAAGGGGCGACTGCTGCCGTTCGGCATATTCAAGTTGTTGTTTCAAAAAAAGAAAATCAAACGCATTCGCATCATCCTGCTCGGGGTTTTGGAAGCATATCGTAAAATGGGCATCGAGGCTGTTTTTTATGCCCGCATTATTTCAAAAGGCATCGAAAAAGGCTTCAATGAAGCCGAAGCTTCCTGGATTTTGGACAATAATGAGTTGATGAAAAAAGGCGTGGAAGGGGTGAATATGAAAGCTTACAAAAGATATAGAATGTACGAAATGGCTGTTTGAGCCGAGCCTAAAGCTGACAGGTGGGAAACGCCTTTTTGGGCGGTAAAAAATTTGATTTTTTTCCTCTCCAAAATTCGTTTAGCACCAGTCCG
>CAZHLB010001151.1:0-2058 GCA_964533005.1 uncultured Saprospiraceae bacterium | reverse complement strand
CTCCTGCAAAAAGCCTTTCGCCTCCTCCCAGTTGCCTGCCTTGTTGATGAGGCTGGTGAAAACGAAAATGTTTGGCGAAAGCCCTTCCTTCTTCCATTGCAGGAAGAGTTTCCGTGCGCTTTCCGGCGTGGAGCAAAGCTTGATAGCGGTGGCACGAATGGGCAAATGTGGGTGGAAACTCACGAACTCCCTGACCAGTGCATCCCTGCCGTCGGCAATGAACCGGTCGAGGTAAACTTCCTCCGCCAGCACGGCGTCGCCCAGGTCGGCAATCAATCCCAGGTCGTTCAGGCGGGCAAAGGCACTTTCCCACTGCGCCGGGAAGACGGGGTCGGTCTTGCCGTAGTGATGCAGACGGCGCAGGGCGACGTATCCCTGCACTTCCTGCTTGTCGTAGGCGGAAAAGGCGACCTGCTTTCTCCAGACAAAAAGCACTTTGCAGGTGCGCAGGATTTCCCGCTCGAGCGAGTCGCCGGGCAGGTTGTCAAATCGCTTTTGCATCTCGTCCGGGCGCAGGAAGTAGCCGCCGACCGTGCCGTCGGAGGCGAGGTAATTTTTGTCGGGGGCATGGTGCAAGACCTGCCGGGTTTCCTCGCCGGTCAGGGGCTGCACTTCCAGCGTGTCGAACAGGTGGAAAAAGCGGGTGATGCCGTCCCGCACCTCCTTGACTTTGGATGCCCAGCAGGTGGCTAACACAAAAATGCGCCCGGTCGCCAGCAGCTTTTCCAAGCCCCGGTCGCTGCCTTCCATTTCGAGGAAGCGGTCAAGTTCGTCGAGCACCAGCACCGCCCTGCCTTCGCCGGGCAGGTCGAAGTTTTCCTGCAAGGCGTGGATGTTTTGCGGCAGCAGCACGGGCAGGTCGGGCAAGCCAAGTTGGGTCAAAAACTGAAGCACGGTGCGGGTTTTCCCGGCGAGGGGTTTCCCGGCGATGAGGGTGTGCCGCCCCTGGAAAAAGTTCTGGTGGAGGCGGTCGTCGAGGTAGGCTCGGCGCAGGTACCACTTGCGGAAACCAGCCTGCTCGCTTGCCCGCAGGGGCATGAGGTCTTTGGGCTGGAGGTCGCCGGCGGGGATGATTTTGAAAGGCTGGGGGGCGGTGCGCTCTGCCTCCGGGCGGAGGGAGAGAAAGAAGCGGTCGCCTGCGACGCCGCAGGATTTGAGTTGCCCGTCGAAAGGTCGCTGGAGGGTTTGCCACGGGCGGTCGGAGAGGACTTTTTTGGCGAGGTCGTCGAGGTAAAGCGAGCCTTTTTCATGTTCTTCAAGCGCTTGCAGCAGGCGTCTCATGAATGGGCTGGCACTTTGCCCGTCATCGTCATCCACCCGTTGAATGCCGCCGGAAGCGAGCAGGTACGGAGCTGTCAGATGGTTTTTATATCGAAACCCCCTTTTCTGTTCAGTATCGAGAATAGCTCCGGCAAAGCAAGCGTCAACGATGAGGACGATTTGCCTGCATTGCAAGTGATTGAGTTTGGCAAAAATTTCACCGTCGGGGAGCCAGTCGTCCTGCGTTGGAGCGACGTTTTTTGGCGGGGAAGCAACCCAAAAGCTTCGCTCCTCGACCTCGTTATGCTCGCCATGTCCAGAGAAAGCGATGTAGAACTGGTCTGCTTCGGAAAGGCGCTTGGCGCAGTCGTCCAGTGCAGCGAGGATGCCCGTCTTGGTGGCTTCGCCATTTTGAAGAAAGACCACGTTTTGTGTGGTGAATTGGTATCGCCGCAGGAGCAGTTCCTTGAGTTTTTGCAGGTCGGAGACGGGATTTTTCAGCCAGTCGCCGTCGCCGTATTGGTCAATGGCGATGAGCAGGAGGTGGTTGCTGCCGGGTGGCGGCGGAGTAGTTTTTGGATATTTTGAAATGCCTTTTTCGCTCATGGCGGGAGATTAGGACGAGTTGGCGTCAAAGGTAGGGAAAGGGAGGAATGGTTCAGGCGGCTTGTTGGGGACGGAGGCATGGGGAGAAGGTTCGGCAAAAAGCTGACAGGTGGAAAATTTCTGCACCCCCCCCCAAAAAATTAAAAATTTTTTTTGGGGGGGGACCCCATTTTAACCGCTGAGGATTGGGGG
>CAZHLB010001150.1:0-2059 GCA_964533005.1 uncultured Saprospiraceae bacterium | reverse complement strand
TCGGTCACCATTAATTATTCGGCAACCGATGCCTGCGGGCAGTCGGCTTCCTGCTCCAAAACTTTCACGGTTGCGAGCAAACCGACCCTGTCCGTTTCATGCCCCGCCAAGTTGACCGTCGAATGCGTTGCTGACGTGCCCGCTTGCGGAGCCGCCTCGCTCGGCACGGTCATGGTTACCGGCGGCTGTAGCCCCGTCGTTCAATGTCAAAGAAGCGCCCTGCCTGCACCCGCCTGCACCGGGCAAGTCACTTTCACCTACACAGTGAGTGATGCTTGCAACCAGTCGGCAACCTGCACCCAAATCGTTGACATCAACGACAAAACGCCACCGCAAGGAACCTGCCCGCCAAACCTCGACGTGACAAACGTCGCCTGCATCAACGACCTGCCTTGCCCCACGAACAGCTCATCGGCGGCACTCATTGCCCAACTCAAAGAAACCATCAAGGCAGCTTTTACTGACTGCAACGGCGTGGTGGTGAGTTTGGAAAACTGGTCGGCATTGCAGGAATGCTCCGACCCGGACAACAACGGCTCGTTCACTTTCGGGCGGACTTTCTACTTCAAAGTTGCGGATGGCTGCGGAAACGTGCGTGCCAGCCGCTGCCCGGTCACCTTTTCCGGTACTTGCCTGCCGATTTGCACCTTCACGCAAGGAGCATGGGGCAATGCTGGCGGCGCTCCCGGCGCAACGTTGACCCCGCCGGTTTCCGACCTCCTCGTGCTCAATACTTTGCTCTCGGCGCCTTACGGGCCATTGGTTTTGGGCGGCAATGGACGCTCGCTGACCTTGACCGATGCACAGTGTATCGTAAACTTGCTGCCGGGCAACGGGACGCCGGGAATGCTGGCGAATTGTCACCAAACGAATTGCTCCGGCTGCAACCCTGCGAGCAAAGACGGCAGGCTGCAAAACAACCTTGCCACCCAGGTCATCGCCCTCATGCTGAATGTCCGTTTCAATGTTCATTACAAAGGATTGAGCCAGGCGGCAGTGCTGAACCAAGGGCTGGGCTGCATTGCCATTCCGCCTGCTCTTGTTCAGTGCAACCCGGTCTGTACCCTCAAAGTGGTGGCGGTGAACGGCACGTTTTACTATCCTTACACCATCGGCGGGTTGCTTCAAATGGCACATGAATACCTCGATGGCACAGTTTGCATCCCTCACACAGCTACTGGCGCACTTGCCGGAAACCTGACGAGCGCAGTTGCCAAAACCAACGAATACTGGGATGAGTGTGAAGTTGCTGTCTCCTGTGCGCCCGCCAATGGAAACCCGTTGATAATTGTCGAAGGAGAGGATGAGTTTTACGCAATGGCGGAAGACCAGTTGGTTCACATGTACTGGACGGTTCAGAACAACCCGGATGTTGACCATTTCCGCATCGAACGTTCCACGAATGGAGGCGAGACTTTCGACCTGCTTTTTGAGGAAAATTCGAAGGACACCAAGCTTTCCATCCCGCTTTATTCGGGCAAAGACAACCTGCCGCAGGAAGGCGACAGCCACTACCGGGTGCAGGTTTTGAAAAAAGACGGGGAGAGTTACTATCTGCCAACCAGGACGGTGCATGTTAAAAAACCCAAGCCTTTCGGCGTCTTTCCGAACCCTGCCGATGACGAGGTTTTCATCAACCTCGAACCTTTGATGGGCAGGGAAGCGACCATTGTAGTTTACGATTTCTTGTCTCGAGAAATTTATCGCAGGCACTTGGTTGAAGTGACGGAACCGCACGTGCGCATCAGTCTCGAAGGGCAGCAAGCGGGGCTTTACGTGATGTACGTGGAGTATGCAATTGGAGCGAGCAAGGAGGGAGTTGGGGTCAAGTTTGTGGTGGAACGCAAATGACGCCTCGAAAAACCTGCATAGCCTTTTTCGAAGGAGGCAGGCTTTAACTTGGTATCAGTTTTTCAAAATAGTAGCGCCGTTGTGCAGTGTGCAGTGGCGCTTTTTTTTGTTTCAAGCCAAAAGCTTTGAGGTGAGCTTGAAATAAGTACTTCGGCTGATTTATTCGACACTTTCGGTTAGTTCGAGTTCAGAGCGGCGGGGTTTTGAG
>CAZHLB010001149.1:0-2060 GCA_964533005.1 uncultured Saprospiraceae bacterium | reverse complement strand
GTCTGATGTCCAGCGACATCAGACACCCTGCCATCCTCCATTCCATCAACACTCATGTAATCATGTAATCTTCAATCATTTAATCCATCTCGTATGTTGCCAATCTTTAGAGCTTACGTTTACTAAACCTTTGAGGTTTAGTAAACGTGGGGAACGTAGGATTCAGAACTTGAGCTTCATTCCAACCCCAGCGGCAACTGCGCCGCTAGTAGGAGAGCTTAGAATAACCGGCTCGACATACGGATACACCGAAATCCGGTCACCCCCACCCCGGCTGTTTGAAATCATCCGGCTCACCAAAATCGCTCCGCCGACCGCAATCACCGCACCACCGGCAGCCATAATCCACTGCCCCTTTTTGTAGTCTTTGTTGACCTGTTTGTACAAATCATCCCGGCTTTCGTAGCCGAGCGTTTCCCAGACGGGGTCGTTGGGGTCGGTGTTTTCCTTGTACATTTTGTAGTCGTCGTTGCCGGAGGCGTTGCTGGTGACGATTGCACCGGTAGTCACGAGCGTCAAGCCTGTCAAGCCGACCGTGCCGAGACCCGCCCAGGGCGGAATGCCTCGTTTTTGCGCGGTGGCGCTGCTTTTTTTGCTGCAATCTTCCAGCGGGTCGAGCGCCATCACCTGGAAGCGCAAGGCACTGATTTGCTGGCGGTTGTAGCCGTCCCGTTTGTAGTACCAGGTGATTTTTTTGTTCGCTTCCGCCGGGATATTTGTGCCTGTGCCGGAAATGTAGGTGCGGGGGCGCACCTCCGTGTTGTCCGTTTTCAGGCTGACGTTGAAATAGCGGTGAGAGCCGTTGGCGGGCAGGTCGTACATGATTTCCACCTTATCATCGTCCACGGTGATGCGGTCGCTGAAGTTGATGGCGTGGTTGCACTCCTTTTTTTGGGCGAAAAAAACGCCTGGCGCAAGGAGGAAAAAAGCGAAGAAAAACTGATTGATAGATTTCATTTTCAAATGGTTTGGATGATTTTATGCAGCACTGACAAGTTGGATAGTGTCCAGAAATGTCATCTGAAAAAAAATGCAATTTTTTTTCAGATGACATTTCTTAGCCGGCACTTTGGTCAACTTGCCAAAGTTTACTTGCAAGTCTGCTCGGTTAGTTCTTCACGAGTCGCACGTAGAATTGCCAGTCAGGGTCGGGATTTCCTTGAACGGCGTTGAAAAATATGCTTGCGCCGCCCGACTGATTGATGAAAGTGTGGTCGCCGGTGCCTGCCCAAAAGCCTGCGTTTTCGCCTTTGCCGCTGTACTCAAAGTTGAAGCGCAAGCCGCCGGGTAAGATTTCCATGCCCGAAGCGCCACCGGGTAGCATCACCGAAATATCGCCGTTGTAAATGGGCCCGTTGCTGGTCAAAACCTCCGTAAAACCGTAGGTTTTGAACAGGTTGCTCCACTCTTCTTTGGTCGCCAGATGCCAGCCGTTGGGGATGGCATTGGCGAGGGAAAACTCGTCGTAGAGCCTGCCGAACGTGTCGCAGTTGACCGCCGAATCGGCGTAGCAGGTGGAAAAACCCGTGTCCATGTCGAGGTTATCGGCAAACCAAAGATTGCCAGCCTTTGCTGCGTTGTGCCCGCCGTCCACGTCAATCCAGATGGTTCTGTATTTCTTGCCATTGCGGGGGTCAGTGAAAAGCTGCCAAAGCCCTGGCGTCACGCTCACGGTCAGCGAGGTGGTGTCTTTGCAGGATGCGCCGTCGGTGGCAATGAGTTGAATTTCATAATCGCCTTCCGACTCGAAAATGTGGGTCGAAGGGTTTTGGAGCGTCGAAGTTGCGCCGTCGCCGAAGTCCCATTGGAAGCTGGTTGCGCCCGCCGTATTGTTGGTGATGGTCACCGTGCAAGGCGCTTCGCAGTTGGTTTTGTCGAGGGTGAAGTCGGCGGTGGGCTTGGTGGTGCAGGTTGGGGCAAATTGGGAGGGGAATTCCTCCAATTCGCAGCCCATCACCAAAATGGAAAGCAGGGAGAGGGTTGAAAAAATGGACAAACAGGTGAGGGTTGAAAAAAATGTTTTCATCAGTAACAATTCGCACATAATACATCCCTTTTGC
>CAZHLB010001148.1:0-2060 GCA_964533005.1 uncultured Saprospiraceae bacterium | reverse complement strand
AAGCCAGGATTTGTTTGCCAGTGGTGGCTTTTTTCATTCCTAAGCCCTGTTTCCGCATCCCTCGTTTTTATGGTTCAATCATTCATTCTGGTTTTCATTGGCGGTGGCATCGGCAGCGTTTGCCGGTTGGGCTTGGCGCTTTGGCTGTCGGGGTGGCGGCAGGCGTTTCCGTGGGCAACTTTTTTGGCGAATGTGTTGGCTTGTTTCGTGCTCGGCGTACTGGTTGGGTTGAACATGAAACACAAGTTGACGCCCTCGGTCGGGGTGCTTTTGATGAGCGGTTTTTGTGGCGGGTTCAGTACGTTTTCCACGTTTTCAAATGAGACTTTCCAAATGCTTGCCGCTGGTGCTTGGCTGAAGGCGGCGGGCTACATTTTCCTCAGTATTTTGCTTTGTCTGGGTTCCCTGATTTTGGGAATGAAAGCGGTTGGAGCTTAAAGCTGACAGGTGGAAAATGAAGGTTTTGGCAGCACCCGACATCAAAAATCACAAATCCGAAATCGAAAAATGTGGCAAGACCTCGTCAAAGTCGCCCTCCTCGGCACGGAAAACAGCAAGCTTTCCGACCGGACATTGCAATCCTTGCAAGCGCAAGGCATTGACGTTCAGCAAGAACCGGCCGCCGTGCTGGCGCAAGGAGCGGCGCTTTTAGCGCAAATGAAAAAGGCAGGTTTCCGCCTGGAAACCTTCGAAGGCGAACTTCCGAAGCCGGTGGAAACCAGCGGCGAAAACTACCTCTCGCCCAAATCTGCCCGGCATTTAGAACTGATGTTGAGCGGACGCTTCGAAGCGGTGTTGCCAGAGTTTATGGCATTGGCGCTCGAAAACAAAAAAACGTTGCCGCCCGAAAGCCTGCCGAATTTCCTCAATCGCCCAAAATCTGCGGAGCTTTTGGAAAAAATGCTTCCCGCCATCGGCGCAGGCGGGCGGTGGCTGCTGGCGCAAAATCCTGCCTGGCAGCATCTCGTCGCCGACCCCGCAAAAGGTGGATTCGATTGGCATACCGGCAGCAAAACCGAGCGTCTTGCCTTGCTTCGTCACCTGAGAAAAACCGACCCCGGCCGCTCGCTCGAATTGCTGCAAGCCACCTGGCAAAGGGAAGCTGCCGCCGACAAAACTGATTTCCTGGATACTTTTTGGACAGGACTTTCCCTGCAAGACGAGCCATTTCTCGAAGCCTGCCTTGACGACAAGCGCAAGGAAGTGCGTGAGTTGGCAGCAAGGCTGTTGGCAAAAATTCCCGGTTCTCAACTGTCGGAAAGGATGTGGCGACGAGCAGCGGCGTGTTTTGAATTTGATGGTAAAAATTTGAAAATCAACGTCGTAGGCGAAGGCGAGGCAAATGCCGGGCGGGATGGCATCTTGCCGAAACACCCAAATTGGCAAGGCGGCGCAAAGGCAGTTTTTCTCGGTCAAGTCGTCTCGCTCGTGCCGCCGGAGCGGTGGGAGGCTCTTTTTCAAAAATCGGCGGCGGAAATTTTGAAGATTTTTGGCCAGTCGGACTGGCAGCAACCGCTGCTGCAAGCCATCCGGGAAGCCACCTTGTTTTTCAAAAATGAAAACTGGCTGGAGCCATTGCTGGCAATTTGGCTCGAAAGCACAAATCCCGGTGAATTCAATTCCACGAAAAAGCAGTTGGTAGAAATGACGCCTGCGGCAATGGCAAACAAGCTGGCGCTCAAAGTATTGCAAGTGCAACCGGGTTTGCCGGATGCCAACTCGCCTGTTTTTAAATTGCTTCAATTCAATCAAAACGCTTGGCACGACGAGCTTTCACTGTTGGTTGTCAACCGTTTTCAAGTCTGGCTGAACACCAACCAACGCCACGATTGGCAGATGCTTTACCTCAAAGATTTGCTGAAAATGGCTGCCCTGCGAAGCAATCCTGACCTGTACGACACCCTCCAAAAAGGCTGGAATCCTCACGCCCCCACCTGGTCTTTTTGGGAAAAATCCGTCGAGGAAATGCTGAACACCATCTTGTTCCGCAAGGAAATGAGGTTGGAATTGGAGCGATAGCCTGAGCAAGAAACTTGAGCTATCCGGCTTTAGCCTGTCGC
>CAZHLB010001147.1:0-2062 GCA_964533005.1 uncultured Saprospiraceae bacterium | reverse complement strand
CCATTCCATCAAAAATCATGTAATCATTTAATCTTCAATCATTTAATCAAAAAAATCCTGGATGACGCTTGTTCTGTTGCGAAAAATAGAACTTTCCCCCAACCAGCCAGGCAAAAAAAACGCCTGGCGGAGGCGCCAAGCGTTTGCAACAATACTGGAATTCTCGTGAGTGTAGGAAACAGTCTTCGAGCGGCTGCTCCCACCACTGTAGTTTATCAGTGTTGGATAATCAGTTTCTGGGCGAGGCTGCCCGTTTCGTTTTCAAGCGTCAGTAGATACATTCCGTTGGGCAGGTGGCTGGCGTCCAAGCCAAAAGTGGAAGTGCCTTCCACAATTTCCACCGTTTGCAGTTCCATTTTCGTTCCCACCAAATCCATCAGGCGAAGGTTGAACGTGCCGGCGATGCCGGAATTGACTTGGATTTGTACAAAGTTGCTGGCAGGATTGGGCTTTGCCTGCAAGGCGATTTTGTCTTGCAACCTGTCGCTCGTGCCGCTCCAGATGAAGCAAGTTGTGCCGTTCATCGGCTCCAAAATCAAGTCATATTTTCCGGGAAACTGGTCGCCGGGGAAGGTGATGGGAAAACCCTGCGGGCTGCTGTTGAAATATGCCAAACCCTGAATCACGAGCGGATAAGTGCCGGGCGGGTTGGCGTCAGTTGCAGTGCCATAAATCGTTGCACAATTAATGGTGCTGCGCTTGAAATGACAATTCGTTGGGTCGCAGGCATAACTAATGCCGATAGGCAAGCCGTCCACGTTTGCCACCACGACCGAGTCGAGCGGAAAGGTGTAAGTGTTGCCGAGGATGCTAATGGTAATGGAATCACTGACGACCACCGTGAAGACGTACTTGTAAGGTTTGCCAATGCAGGCGCTTTCTTTGATGCCGCCGTTGGGGCTGGTGGTTGGCTCGTAAGGCGGTGGATAGACGCCAGCCGTGTCGGCAGGCACATCCTGGCTTGGCTCGCAGCTACCGTCTTGGCAAATAGCAGCGGCGGAAATGAAAAGAACGGCAATGAATGAAAGTAGCAATTTCTTCATACGGATTGGATTGTGGTTGATGAAAGATTGAGGATTGAAAAGATTGGGCTTCCGATTGTGCGAAGGGCTTTCGCTCTGGGAACGTGGGAAATTCGAGAGCGCAAAGCTGGAAAAAGATTGGGAATGTCCATGCCTGTTACTTGCATTTTTGTCGGCACAATTTCCGCCCGGTGGTTTTTCGGAGGCTATCTCCTACCTTTGCCGCACCCAATATTTGCCGGGATGTGGAATCAATTTTTCCCGGCACTCTCGAACTCCGAAGCACACCTTCCCACCTGCACCGGAGAGCATTTCCAAAGACATTTGAACTAGGATAGGCGGGATAGCGAAGGATTTTTAGGATGATTTCCAATCCTATTAATCCTTCGCTATCCTGTCCATCCTAGTTCAACATCAATCTCCAACACTTTATTTATGAACAGATTAGCTACTCTCGTCTTTTTCAGCTTCCTCTTCGAGGCTTCCCTTTTTTCCCAAACTGGCATTTTGAAAGGCATCATTTCCGAAGCGGAAACGGGCGCTCCGCTCATTTCCGCCTCCGTTCAAATCGGCTCCACCGGCACCATTTCCGACCTGGACGGCAGCTACCAAATCGAGCTTCCCGCCGGGGAGCATGAGGTGAAATTTACTTACGTCGGCTACGAAACAAAAACGGACACGGTCGCCATCCGGGCAGGTGAGGAAATGACCCTCGACGTGGCTTTGCCGCTGAGTGCAAACATTCTCGAAACTGCTACCGTGACCAGCGGCAAGTTTGAAAAATCGCTGGGTGAGGTGACCGTTTCGCTCGACGTGATTCGACCGCAATTGCTGGAAAGCACCAACCAAACCAGCCTCGACGGGCTGTTGGAAAAAGTGCCGGGCGTCAGCTTCGTTGGCGACCAGGCGAATATTCGGGGCGGGTCAGGTTTCAGCTATGGAGCAGGCAGCCGGGTGCTTTTACTGGTGGATGACATTCCCATTTTGCAGGCGGATGCTGGTTTTCCGCAATGGGAAGACGTAGCGCTGGAAAACGTTGA
>CAZHLB010001146.1:0-2062 GCA_964533005.1 uncultured Saprospiraceae bacterium | reverse complement strand
TAGGTCTTCTGCGAAGATGACAAAAGCGACTTGGAGACGCAGGGAGCCAGACGTGGTAAACAGTTGCATTTTTTCTCAAAAATACCTCTCTCCGCAGGGCTTTCAGAGCCATGAAAAATCTTCAAAAAATAATCCTCCCGGTGCTCCTGCTTTTAGCGGCGGCGCAAGTTGGGGCGCAGATTGAAAGAACAAGAGTTGACCAGCGGGTCAGGTCGCCCCACATTTTCAAAACCGACCAAACAGGGCAACCCGAACAGCCGAAAGAGCCGCAAGACACCGTGCCAAAAGACGCCGCTCTGGAACGAGAAGGCCCCGCCAACCTCCCTTTCGAAATCCTCTCCCAAGTCCAAAGCGACTACGAATTCGAGAGCTACCGGGGCATCCTCAATATCTTCCGCAAAGTCTATCGGGATGCCAATGCCAAGTCGGGTTATTACTATTTTTTACCCGCCGAGTACAACCTCAACTGGTCGCCCGACAACGGGCAATATGCCTTTTACGTCAGCTTTAAAAGCGCAGGCGAGAGCGGCAGGGGCGAGGCGGTCGTCACCGCAGAATTGAAGCCGAACATCACCCGCTCCGACCTCGAATTGGCTCGCCGCCTGCTTGAATTGGACGTAGCGAAAGACCCGGTGGCAAAAAAATATGGCGTCAAGCAGTTGATTTCCATGCCGTTAGCTGCGCCGCCGCAGATTTCCTTCGACCAGGTTCGCAACTACGGCGTGAAGCCGGAAGACATCATCGTGCGCACCCCCACCGACTTCCTCGACCCAATCGTGCTGTCCTGGAAAATGGACAGGGTGGACGATTTGCTCTCCGCCCTTTTCAACAACGTCGGCTTGAATGGCAACCTGACCATCCGCCCGGAGGGCAAAGACATGCCCGACATCGTCATCCCCATCAGCCTGAAAATTGACGACCCGAAGACCTTCGGCAAGTTTGAAGTGGAAGCCTCGGCATGGCGCAACGGCGGCTGGCAAAACAAAACGGACTACCCGCTAGCGCTAAAAAACTTCCACGTGATGAAGCTGGAAATGGTGGGCAACGAGCGCCGCCCGAAAATTTACACCTGGAAAATGGGCGACGCCGAAGTGCCTGAGAAAGCGAGCGTAAAATTTGACGCCGCCCTCGTCCCCGCCTGGCTCGACAGTCACCCCGACGTTGAAAAAATCTGGCTCGAATACCTCGTAAAGCCTTGCCAATCCTGCAATGCAACCGTGCGGGAAAAAATACTCGGCGGCGTCTCCTCGAACCAGGTGAACGGCATCGAAATCACCACTTTGACCCCACTGGCATTCACCGGCGGCAAGATGATAAAGGTGAAAATCCGCTCCGCCCAAGCCGACCCGAACAAGTTGCGCAAGTTGCAATTGCCGACCCTTACGGTCACGCAGGACTACCAAACCCTGGCGGGCGGGCAGCTTTTTTTGGATGAAGGCGAGTCCCCGGATTTCGAGTATTCGCTGCAAATCATCATGGAAGACGGCTCGAAATACGAGTCGGACGGCTGGCTGAAATGCAGGGATTTGGAGGTGGTGATTGGGGAGAAGCAGATTCGAGAGATGGTGCCGTTTTTCAGTTCGAAGTGAGTTTGAATTAGGATGTGAAGGATTTCAAAGGATATTAAGGATTGGGGCGGTCAGACGGGCAGACCGTCTGACAGTCTGACCGCCCCAATCCTTAATATCCTTTGAAATCCTTCACATCCTAATTCAAAAAAAAGCCGTAACGCCGGGCGATTTTGAAAGATAAACAGCCAATGAAACAGCAAACCTTCACCTTCTTCTGGTCAATCGCCGCCTGCATTTTGGCGGCGGCAAGCCTCCCGGCGCAGCCTGTTTTGCGCTCGGTGCAGACCATTGACGGGCGCAAGGTTTTCCAGGATTTGAAACAAAAAAACGTCTTCTACCTCGCCCCCGGCAACCTGCGCCTGGCGACCGAAGGCGACGGCAAACCCCGTTTTCAACTCCTCGAAATGCGCTACACCGGCACCGCTTGTGCCGGAACCGGACAGGAAAAACGTTTCACCAACCTCGTCCAACTGACCATCAAAATGGACGGC